>DDTZ01000191.1:0-11738 GCA_002344565.1 Bdellovibrionaceae bacterium UBA2351
ATTCCAATGTGCCGATAAGTCCGGGGTAAAAATAGACCACGGTTTATCACCAAAACGTCTTACAAAAAAAGAAGACGCTAATTCCAAACACTGATGTTCTGGCCGATGCCAAGCAACGTAAGTTTCCCGTCCATTAATCTCTGTTTTTTTGAATCGAACAAACGCGTGCATTTTATGAATATCACGACTCACCGATTTAGCCCATACATCGGCTTTACGAACATCTTCATCAACAGAAACCTTAAGCAGATTTTTGTTTTCATGATTCATGCGGTAAATCAAACGATACAGTAATGACCAGCGATCAGGATCTCGCACGCAGGATACCAATTGCGCAAGTTCTATAAAATCACTTGTGACGACCGGCTGCGCTAGTGGTTTTAAGGAGGTCGCTTCGTCAGCAAAAAGACTCGGAGACTGCGCCCAGTCCGCATGCGCCGGCGCGACCCCTTGCTGCAGAAGGAGTCGCGCCTGACTTCGCCACTGGTCAAACTTCATAACATTTTCAAAGTTCCCGCCAATTGAGTTCAAATTTCACCCGTCCTTGCTGTTGCAGCCACATCAAAGAGCGAGAGCTGAGTTTCTGGAGGTCTCAGCCGGTCTTTTAAATTTTGAACATCGATCAGAAAGGCGTCTGGATTATGATCTGACGTCGTCACGAAATATTTTGTTTTCGATAAAGGCACTCTTATTTTTGTTAAATCCAAGAGGGTTATTTTTCGAAAGGGTCGCATTTGAATAATACGCTCTACATTGCGTACGCCTAAGCCTGGCACGCGCAACAATTCTTCGCGAGTTGCACTGTTCACATCAACAGGAAAAAAACTACGATTTCTTAGGGCCCATGACGTTTTCGGATCAATATCTAATGGAAGATTAGACTCTTGCGCAGTAGTTAATTCCGAAGCCTTGAAGTCATAAAAACGTACAAGCCAATCCGCTTGATACAAACGGTTTTCCCGTACCAACGAAGGCTGTTCACTTGGTAACAAAACATCTGCGTCGGGAATGGGACTGTACGCAGAATAGTAAACGCGTTTCAATGAGTAGCGCTGATACATTTTTTCGGATGCGTTTAATATCAAAGCATCCGTGCTTTTCGTCGCGCCCACAATCATTTGCGTCGTTTGCCCCGCCGGAGCAAACCTAGGAACAAATCGTGTTTTTTTGTTTTGTTCTTCCTTTGTTTCCTGAACTTTCTCGGAAATTTGATTCATAGATTTTGTCGCCGCTGAAATTGTTTTCGCCGGAGCCAGAATATTCAAATCTTCTTGCACGGGCATTTCCACATTGGCGCTCACGCGATCAGCCCACAATCCTGCTTCTAAAATCAATTCTTTCGAAGATCCCGCCACGACTTTTAAATGTATATAGCCGTTGAATTTGTGGTCTTGCCGTAAACTTTTAGCGACGCGAATGAGCATCTCCATCGTGGTGTCCGAGCTTTCAATAATTCCTGAACTTAAGAAAAGACCTTCGATGTAATTACGACGATAGAATTCTAAGGTTAGATTTACGATTTCGTCTGGAGCAAATCGGGCTCGTTTGACTTCGCTGGTGACCCTATTCACACAGTATTTACAGTCGTAAATACAGAAATTGGTCATTAGAATTTTCAGTAAACTGATGCAACGTCCGTCCGGTGCATAGCTATGGCAAATACCCATGCCTTCAACATTACCCATTCCGTTTTTATCGCGTTTTCGTTCTGATCCGCTACTTGAGCATGAGGCATCGTATTTAGCGGCATCTGCCAAAATCGCTAGTCTTGATTTGATGGAGTCCCAATTCAGTGTCGTCATAATTTACATATAACTTACATATGTAACTTGAACAACTCAGAAATGAATTTCTGGCCCTCAAATCTAGTGTATGTCATAATCGCGGCTCATTGGCGGGTTGTATGTTTAAAGTAGGCGATCAATTTCAAGTAACGATAGAAAAAATGGCAAACAGAGGCAAAGGTCTAGGTCGCGTAAATGACCAAGTTGTTTTTGTTCCCTACTCAGCCCCCAACGATGTGTTAACCGTCAAAGCAACGAAAGTGAATAAAAACTTTATTGAGGCCGATATTGTCGACATCGTTACGCCTAGCAATCTTCGCGTGGCCGCGCCGTGCCCTCATTTTACCGAATGCGGTGGTTGTCACTTTCAACATCTAGCGTACAGCACACAGGTTGAAATCAAAGATCAATTAGTAAAAGAAACTCTTCAGCGAGCAATCGGAAATATTTCTGAAACTGCGTTTCTTCCGCCGATTGCATCACCGCAAGAGTGGAATTACCGAAACCGAATACAGATTCACGTCAATAAAAACGAATATGGCTTTGTAAAAAGAAACTCGCACACATTAATTCCAATTGAAAATTGTAAAATCGCAGAACCCGCTCTGAATAAGGCTTTAGCGAACATCAAATCAATACCTGATCTACTGAAAAATGAGAAAGTCGAGCTTCTTATCGATAAAAATCTACAGGTGCATCAGCGTGATTTAAATTCGCAAGGTCAACCGGTCCTGTTTTCACAGGTAAATCGGTTTGCTAACAAGTTACTAGTCGATCTAGTTGTGGATAAAGTTGTTGCCTATGGGCCTAAGGCGAAAATCTATGATTTGTATTCTGGTGATGGGAATTTTCTAGTCGCTATAAGTAAATCTTTACCTAAAACCGAACTTATCGGTGTCGAGTTAAACAGCGGTCTAGTTAAACTCGGCCGTGCAGAAATAGCACAGCAAAAATTGAACGCATGCTATGTGCATTCCAGCGTTGAAGATTACCTAGAAACCGTTTCAATAAATCCAGAAGATACCGTGTTGCTAGATCCCCCTAGAACCGGGTGCGACGCAAAGGCTATGATGGTACTTGGCTCAAGGCCACGAAACAAAATCATATACATTAGCTGTGAGCCAACAACATTAGCGAGAGATCTGCGATTAGTTAAAGATAGCGCGCAGAAGTGGGGACTCTCTTTTCGTCTAGATTCTGTTCAAACTCTAGATATGTTCCCCCAGACCGAACATATTGAAACTGTTGTGGAATTCTCGATCGATAAGATTGACACCTCTGGGACAACCCACTAACTTTAAATGGATGCTATTAAAGTCCATCGTTTATATAGTTTTGCCGATTTTATTTTTGAGTGGCTGTGTATCTATGCACGCCAATCAAGAAAAGGCACTCCTTCATCAGGCGAATGGACAATCGCTGTATGAAAATCAAAACTTTTCGTTGGCACTAAAAGAGTTTCTAATCGCCGAAACCAACGATCCAGAAAATTCATCGATTCAAAATAGTTTAGGTTTAACATACTTCATGAAAGAGCGTTATCAAACGGCCATTAAACATTTTGAAAAAGCCATAGAGCTACAGCCAAAGTTTACCGATGCCCGTAATAATTTGGCTCGTACGTACACTGAAGTTGGTCGCTATCAGGATGCCGACAAAAACTTAAGAATAGTTCTTAATGATTTGACATACACGGCTCAAGAACGGGCCTACATTAATTTAGGGCTAAACTTTTTTAATCAGAAAAAATACGAGCAAGCTAAAAATAGTTTTTTAAAGGCAATTGAAAACCAGGCCGACAATTGTTTTGCACACACTTATTACGGTCGTTCTTTTTTTGAAATGAAAGACTACAATTCATCCATTTCAGCATTAGATAAAGCGATTGAATTCTGCCAGAAATTGTTAATTGATGAACCTCATTACTTTAGCGCCTTATCGTACTACCGATTAGGTGAGAAACAGAAATCAATTACACGCTTCGAAGAAGTTATTAAGCTATACCCTAATGGAAAGTACGCCGATAAATCCAAGGGCATGTTAAATATTATAAAAAGGTAAATCCGATGAAGAAAACCGGGGATTTTTTAAGAAAAGCACGTGAAGACAAAGGCCTATCAATCCATGAAATTGGTTTGTCCCTAAAGATCAACCCTAAGATTCTAAAACAAATCGAAGACGGTGATAAAGACAATCTTCCTGCAAAAACATTTCTTCGCGGTTTCGTTCAATCTTACGCTTTGTTTTTAAAAGTTGATCCAAATGAAGTTCTAAGAATTTTTTCTGAAGAAATGGGAACAACTAAACCAAATCAAATCAGCTTAACCTCGGGTCCACAAATTCGTGGGAATAGTTTAGAGGTTGAAGATCCTGAAAACAGGGATGACTTGGGAATTAAACGCAACACGGGTCAAAACTTCACAAAAGAAAAATTTGAATTTAAAAACATTGGTATAGGTATCGTCGTTTTTGTTTTGCTAATCAGCTTAATTGCCGTACGAAAAGTTGTTGAAAAATACCAAAAAGAAGCAGAAGTCGACGTCGCTAAAACCGAAGAGAATTTAAAAACGAATAATAAAATTGAGCTACCTCAAGCTCCGCCCCCAGTAACATTGGCGCCCGCGACAGAAGTAAAACCAACCAATACGGATACCACTCTTCCAGCTGATGTCAAAGCTCCTCAACCAAATTTACCGACGGCGGCGGCAACGGCTCCTAGTAATGCAGGCCCGGCAACAGGGGCATCTCCGAAACCGATAAACACTACTCCGCCTCAAACGCCAAATGCTGTTTCTACGAATCCCACGGATCCGACTGGGCCTAATACGGCAAGTCCGTCGCACAATTCTGGTATTCCAAACAAACCAGCGAACGCAGCTCCGACACCAGCCACGACAACAACAGCAACGGCCCCAGCAGCTAAGCCACCAACAACGCCGCCAGTAGCCACCAACACAAATAAACCCGTCGCACAACCAACACCGACGACAGCGGCGACAGCACCCACAGCGACAGCAACCCCTCCGCTAGCAACTAAACCGGCGCTTCCGCCATCTACAACGGCAACGACATCAAATCCTGATGGAACTACTACGCAGGCTGCACCTCCCAAACCAAGGAATATCGAGCTAGTAATCGAGGCATTTGAAACTGTTGAAATTGAAATGACTCAAGCTTCAGGAAAAGTCGAGCGAATTAAAATGTCTCCGAGCCAAATACAATCTTTCAAAACTGTTTCTGGTGTTAAATTAAATATCAGCAACGGCGGCGCCGTAAACTTGATCGTTAATGGCAAAGACTTGGGTGTACCGGGCGATTTAGGAAAACCGAAACGAGTTTCCTTTTAGTGAATTTTTTCTTTCAAATTTTTTGGCTATCATTACTAGTTAAATTAGTAATCGGCTATTTCTTACCATTATTGCCGGATGAAGCTTACTACTGGATCTGGTCTAATAATCTTCAGCTGAGCTATTACGATCATCCACCAATGATCGCTTGGCTTTTTAGACTCGGACACTTTCTTGAGCCCTATGGCCACGCCATTAGGTTTCCAGGCATCATTTTCCTGCATTTTTCTTTGTTTATCTGGCGAGAAATTTTCAAACAGCTTAGGCTTTCTGAAGAATCTCTCACTCGATTTCTATTTTTAATCTTACTTGTTCCGTATTTAGGAATTGGCTCAATTATATTAACACCTGATTTACCCTTGATGTTCTTTTGGCCACTAAGTCTTTTGTTCTTTATTCGGATTATCCAAATTGGAAAATGGTCAGATTATACATGGTTAGGCGTGAGTTTAGGATTGGGCTTTCTTTCTAAATATCACATAGTACTGTTTCTAATCTGCGCAATCTTTTACTTATCTCTAGAGCGAAAGTGGTCGATCATCAAATGGAAATACGTCGGGTTTACATTTGCTTTTGGATTAGTCTTTTCCTCACCGGTAATTATTTGGAATGCCGCTAACGATTTTCAATCATTTACATTTCAGCTCAAGCATGGCCTTAAAGCCGAAAGCTGGAAATGGATTTGGCCATTAGAATACCTTGCGGGTCAGTTCTTGATGCTCTTGCCACCCCTTGCTTTCTATTTCTACAAAGGCCGCAAAGCTGACAATCTAAAACCTTTTTATTATTTTACCGTTACCGTACTTTTCTTTTTCTTTGCGACTAGTTTTAAATCATCAGTGGAAATGAATTGGACCCTGATGGCATTTCCATCGTTTTTTGCGTTGGTGTCCGCGTTAGATATTCCCCAGAAAACAATGCGATTTATTTGGGGAATACTTATAGTGCTAAATATGGCTCTTATCGGATCAATGCTGTCCTGGCATAGTGCTCATGGAAAAATATTCGAACCATTCTTTTTTTCGAGTCAAAAACAAAAAGTTGAAAAATACGAACCTCTTTATGGCATTAACTATCAGATCTCTTCGTCACTTTGGTACTTTTCAAAAACTCCTGTATACAAAATCGGTGACGCGAGTCGGTTCGATTTTTTTGATACGCTTGATTCCAAGCGTCCGACAGAAAAAGTGATTTACGTGTTTAAAGAAAAAACTAACGAATATCCAACCTGGGTTTATGATTTAAAACCCGAGATGGAAATTGTTGAGGAAATGGAACGAAACTATGTTATAGAAAAGCTGGAGTTTAAGTGAAATTATTCGGCTTTTTAACATTCGTTATCATGACGTACTTTGTGTACGGCTTCTATATTTCTCAAAATGATTTGAAAATCGTTAACCCTACATTAAAGAAAATTACTGAATCAAACTACTATGACTACAAAGGTGTAATTAACGTTCACTCTGATTTAAGCATTGGCTCAAGCCCGATTACCCAAATCATTCGGTCAGCTAAAAATGCCAAACTCGATTTCATGATTTTAACCGATCTTAATGAATTCTCTGAAAAGAATCTAGTTGAAGGCTATTTTGATGAAACTCTAATTATGAGTGGAAGCAAAATCAGCTACCTAGATTCACGCTTTATGGTAGTCCCATTTCAGAAGCAAGCTCTTGGTCGCAACCTTGGAGAAGCTCAAGTCAAACTAGCCGATCTTTTGTCCCAAGAGAAAAGTAACGACTATTTAGTCATCCTAGCCCATCCGTTTAAGTCTGGTTTTTCATGGACGGGTCTGTTGCCACAAGGACTTGATGGCATCGAACTTATTAACTTGAAAAGCCTATCTCAACGCGCGTTCGAGCTCTCTAAATTATCGCCGCTCTGGAGTTTGTTTGTTTATCCATTTAATCCAACACTATCTTTTGTACGACTCTTCAATGAGCCGTCTGATGAAATAACTATGTTTGACAGTTCCCATGAGTATGGGCGTTTTTATGCTTTTTCTGGCGCCGAGGCGTCGGCGCGTGCCGTACCCATTGCCAATTTTTTAATTAAGTTTCCTTCCTATCAGAAAACATTCGAGATGTTCTCTAATCATGTTCTTCTGAAATCAGAACTTACAGGTAATGTTAAAAGTGATAAAACTAAAATTCTTACTGCTTTAAAGAATGGAAATTCTTATTTAGCCTTCGATATGCTAGGCGATCCGAAAGGATTTTCATGCCTAATTGAAGACCGCACTAAAGCCCATCTAATCGGTTCAAAAATAAAGCTTGGTAAAAACATGAAGATGAAAATCCGCTTGCCGCAAACACCCAACTATTTCTTTGAAACAGTTGTATACCGCAACGGCAATCGCTTTGAAACGGTGAATACGACCGATGCTGAAATCGAAATAAATCAACCTGGAGTTTATCGTGTTCAGGTGCGTGTGAGCCCCTATTTCCCATTGCCAGACGCCACCAAATGGATTACTTGGATTTATACGAACCCTTTCTATGTTCAAAATTAATATGGGAGCTATTTATGAAATTTATCGCATTTGACTTAGAAACGACAGGAACTGTACCCGGCGCTGATGCTATTGTTGAAATCGGTGCTGTTCGTTTTGATAATTTTCAAGTGGAAGCTATTTATTCAACGCTTGTGAATCCACGCAAACCCATCCCGGCGGCTGCGTCTAAAGTGAATGGCATTTCGGATGAGATGGTTGCTAATAAGCCTATTATCGAAGATCTGTTGCCATCATTTGCTGAATTTTGTGAAGATCTACCCATGGTTGCGCATAATGCTTCGTTCGATGCTCAATTCTTGACGAACGATATCAAAAAATTTGAAACGATCGCTCCGCGAGGCGTGATTTTGGATACTCTTCCTATCGCTAGAAAAATTCTTCCTGGCTTAGCAAATTATAAATTAGGAACGCTAGTTCAACATTTAAAAATTCCAAGTTCTGAATTCCATAGAGCCGAAGCCGATGCAACTTATTGCGGAAAATTATTTATTGAATTGTTAAACAGAATTTCTTCCGGCGGACAGGCACCAAGAATAGAAAATTTAATCGCTCTAACAGGCCGCCCAGAAGCTCGCTTCCCACAAATCATCCGCCAGCCAAAACAACTAGACTGGTTATCTGAACTATAAAACTAAAAGTTAAATACTGAATTGATGCTGCAACTGCAAATTGTTGCAGCAAAATTTGATTATTTAGATCGTAGGCTGAGGTTCAATACCCAATTTTTTGCGGCCCGAGAAGCCTTCATTATATCCATGAAAATGAGCGATTTGACTCTCTGGATATTTCCAACAAAAATAACCCGCACCATTGTCGAAATCACAAAGCCATAAACCCTTTGGACGTAAACCTAATTTTTCAATTTTTGTCTGCCAAAGTTCGATAAGTTTATTCACTTGTTCTTCAAGTTCCATAGCCTTCTGGTTTTTTTTATCTGGAAAGGCCTCAAGCTGATTAATCAACTTTTTTACCTGGCGACTAGACTCTTCAGTTAGCTTCATAACCAACGGAAGAAGCTCATTTGCCTCGTCTAAAGTGAACAGTTTTTTTTTGTTAATAGCAAAAATTGTGGACACAAAATGCTTATGTCTGAGTACCATTTTTGTTTCAAGGAAATAAGTGGAGTAAAATCGCAATTTGTACTTTTTTTAAAGTAGACCCTTTGCGTTGCTATGAAAGCGGGCACGTTGATTAATCCATCGTTTTGGACATTTCGAAGGCCTGACCGCCACCCAAAATCAGGATCAATAGCAGGATTACCGCTATCAAAATATATTTGAAAAAGCTTCCTATTGTGAACGATTCCTCTTTTTCTTCCGCGGCAATTTTTTTCTTTTCTGGTGGCGGTTTTACGATTGATTTCTTACCAGGAACTGAAAATTCTTCACTGTTTTTGGGAAGTGTCCGAGGCTCAGATTGTATTTTTCTCTCGATTTTTTTTTGTTCCTCTTCAGTCATTCCAGTTAGGAAAACCCCCCGTCCGTTACGGCTATTTAGCTGAGTCGTTTTTTGTCGGTTTCTGAAGAAACGATCATCTTTATTTTTATCCAAGTTGTTCACATACCGTGTTCCACCCGAAGACGCATCATCACTGCTGCTCGATCCGCCGTCAGCCGAACGTCTTAAAAAGGCGCTTTTCCCAATACCACTTCTACGACTTCTAGAGCCCGCATAGGAATTCCGTCCACCGCCGCCGCCTTCATTTACATTGCCGCCATCACCCGAGCCACCACCGGTCCCATTACCGGCATTTGAGTTATTACCGTTGCTGCCGTTACCATTATTGCCATTATTTCCATTACCATTTGGATTATTGCTGCCACCGGAACCCGTGCCACCGCTACCAGGCGCACCATTTCCGCCCGTCATCGAAAAACTACATTTGGGGTCTTGATCTTTCATTGTGTTTTCAGTGCGAATTGCAGGAAGTTCACCGGATGTCAGTAAACATGCGACGTAGGTACCCATAAAATTCTGCAAAAAATTTTGCATTGGCCTAAATAGATTCGCCATCGCCAGCAAAATCATGCTGATCGTAATAACTAATAAGAGTATGTATTCAATCATACCCTGACCCTTATTGTTTAATCGTAATGAAGACGAAAATTTGGACTCGACCATCACTCACTTTCTTGTATAATAATACCAATGCCCCTACTAAATTTCGATTCTCAAAGAGCGAACACATGTCTAAAAATTATTCTATGCTGCTTCTTTGCCTTTAATTCGGCATTTTCAGAAGAAGAGTTAATTCTAGACGAGGTAGAAGACGCAAAAATTGAAGGTCCGGCGCCCCAAAATAAGACAAAGCTTATCGAAAAAGCTACGACCCCAGCGCCTCAAACTGGGACAGTATCCGCAAAGCCCACGCCATCGCCAGTTGTAGCACCCGCTACTACCGTGAAGGAAACTTACGCGACACAAGCGACTAAATTAATTTTGGAAAAAAAATATTCAAAAGCGACGGAAATACTGTGGCAAAATATTGAACACTTATCTGAATCCGAACTCGTTTTATTAACCAAAGCTCATTACCTAAATACTGACTATTTTGAATCAATGAAAGCAGCCAATCTAGTCCTTGCAAAAAACGAGCATAATTTTGAGGCGTTAACATATTTAGGTCTATCGCAACTAAGAAAAAAGAAAGATCGCGAAGCAAAAGAATATTTTCGCCGCGCCACTGAAGCCAATCCTGTATACATGCCCGCAATTAACGGACTTGTTGAAATTTACGAGAAGAGTTCAAATTACTACGAACTACGATTGATCTATCAGGATCTAATCAAACGCACAGGGGAGAAAGCAGAATACCTAACTCACCTTTGCGATATCAACACCAAGGACGGAATTACAGATCAAGCACAAACTTATTGTCGTAAAGCGATTCAAGCCGATCCAAACGTGCCACAAAACTATTCTAACCTGGGGATTGTATATAAAAACATTTCCGATATTCCAAAGGCTAAACAGCAGCTTCAACTGGCTGCGGACAAATTTCCAAAATCAGATATTAATCAATTGAACTATGCCCAGTTTCTAGAAGAGCAAAAGAACTTCATTGATGCTTTTAAATACTATAGTCGCTGTGTGAAGATTAATGATTTTGTTGAAAAGTGCTGGGTGGGCTACACCTCATCTAGCTATCAAATCCAAAAATTTGCGGAAACCTTAGTGGGGTTAAAGAAATCGTGCGTATTCAATAAAAAACACTCGTTTATAGGGCGTAAAGCCTCTTCCTTTGCCCGATCCGTGAAGCAAGGCGACTGGGCCAAGAAAATTGATGCTTTAGCTGAAATTTGCGGAAATTAGCGCTTTACGTGCTTTCCACGTGGTGGAATAATTCTTTAATGGCTGGTACTACCGATTTCGTCATTTCAAAATGGAATCCGTTTTTACCTTGGGCCTTAATATTCTCTAGGATGACCTGCAATTGATCAGAATCTGCTTCTGACCCGGTAAGCAGCAATAATGTTTTGGGCTCGTTAAAACGCAATAAACGAAAATCAACGATAGGAAAGTGTTCTAGATTCAAATTCTGTAATAGCTCAAATACATCTCCAACGAACGACGTCTCTATCGACAGCAAGAAATCTGCTACGTTGTTTGAACTTAGGCTTAAATAACTTTCAATGATTTGGCTTTTCAACCCTGGAATCCAAGCTTTCTTATGGTTTGGATTTAATTGTAAATTCGAAAGATATTTTTCACTATCTAGTTTTTCAAAATGAACCATGACCTGGGACCATTTGCCAATAATCGAACAATCCAAAACATGTCCGCCATTGGTGGCTAGTTGATTTGCAACCTTAAGCGCTTCTCCGTAACTTTCGGTCCACAAGACAAATAAGTTCATCACTCCTCTACTCACTACTCTTCAACAATTTCGCCGATTAAATCGTATTCTAAGCTATCGGTGATGCGAACTTTCACGATTTGTCCGACATCCGCTGTTCCCGAATTGATCAACGTTACGCCATCGATTTCTGGAGCCTGCTGTGAATTACGACCTTGCAATAAAAGATCTGTTTCTTCGCTTAAACCTTCTACCACCACGTCTAACACTTTGCCGATTAAATCGTATTCTAAGCT
>DDTZ01000191.1:11845-35641 GCA_002344565.1 Bdellovibrionaceae bacterium UBA2351
CACGTTCGAATTCGTGTTCTTTGATGAACTCAACTAGTTCGTTGAACTGTTCCTCAGTTTCACCGGGGAAACCCACGATAAACTGAGTACGGATAATCGCTTCCGGCATCAATGTGCGAATGTTTTTAATAACATCCACGATCTCTTCTTTGGTCATTTTACGATTCATTTTTTTANNCACCACGTCTAACACTTTGCCGATCATACGTTTTTGCAGTTTTTTAGAAATTTTTTGTTGAGTCTTCATTAGGATATCATGACGACGTTGTTTAGTTTCATCGTCCAGTTGATCCACCATTTTTCCTGCCGGCGTATTTTCCTCTGGAGAATACGAGAAACAGCCCACTCGTTCAAATTCGTGTTCTTTAATAAATTCAACGAGTTCATTAAATTGTTCTTCGGTCTCACCTGGAAAACCAACGATAAACTGAGTGCGAATAATCGCTTCAGGCATTAATGTGCGGATGTTTTTAATAACGTCCACAATCTCTTCTTTTGTCATTTTACGATTCATTTTTTTAAGTACTTCATTGTTGATGTGCTGAAGTGGCATATCAAAATACTTAACGATTTTTTTAGAGTCTTTAATAAGTTTTAATGTTTCGATATCCAATCCATCTGGATATAAATATAGTAGACGAATCCATTGCAAGCCTTCAACTTGATCTAAAGCTTTTAATAACTCATATGGAGATTCTTTAGCTTCTGGATTCTTACGCTTTAGATCCCAACCGTAATCTGTAAAGTCATGAGAAATAATGATGATTTCCTTTACTCCGCCAGCAACTAATAATTTAGCCTCATTCACAACATTTTCAATAGTGCGAGATTGCAAATTACCGCGAATCAAAGGGATTGCGCAGAACGCACAACGTTTTAAACAGCCTTCCGAAATTTTTAAATACGCACGGTGTTTGGGCTGAGTATTCACACGCGGAGTCGATGAATCTTGTAAATACGTAGGTAAATTGAAGAACGTTTTCTTGTCGCTGCCTTTTTTGTTTTCATCTAGAATTTTGTCAATATTTTGAAATTCACCCGAGCCCACAAATAAGTCAGCTTCTGGCAACTCATCCACTATATCAGATTTATATCTTTGAGTTAGGCAACCGGCCACCACAAGGCGTTTGATTTTACCCTGTTTTTTTAACTCGCCCATTTCAATGATTCTTTGGATAGATTCACGTTTTGAATCTTCAATAAAACCACACGTGTTGATAATAACAGTGTCAGCCTCGTCTTCGTCAGCCACGATTTTGTAGCCGTCCTTCATTAGTGTTCCCACCATGATTTCTGTATCGACCAAATTCTTTGGGCAACCTAGACTGATAAAATGAACTTTGTTTTCTGTTGTTGGCTTTTCAACTTGCTTCATAACGTAATCACCTGTGCGTCTTTTGGAGGCGTGTAATTGAATAGTTTAGATTTATCTTTTTTTCCGAACTCAATATTTTTAAAATTCATATCTGTCTGATTTCCGATATCGTCTTTGTACGACACTGCGCTGATTTTCTTATTTGCGATATGAATAACTAAATCCTTAACTTGCAGATCACTGCCTTTGGGCTCTAAGAAATATAATTTTTCATCTTTAGTGACTTCTGTTTTCAACACTTTAAAATTCTTTTTAACTTCAGATGTACCCAGCAACGTGGCTAACAAAATTTGTTTTTTTGTGTTCTTGTCGATTTTTGATTTTGCCACTTGCACCGGTCCTGGTAGTTCGGGACTTGGATGTTGAACATTCCAAATTGTTTTACCGTCAAAAATAATTTGGGTTTTCTCTGGAGTTTCTGTGTCCCAACGAAATTTAGATTGCGACAAATAAATTCTACCGACAAATTTCGTTTCTTTGCTTAGCACCTTCGATTTTACAGTTTTCACAACGTCCATGCTGACAATTTTTGAAGTTCTATATTTGGCAACTACGGCATCCAATGGCGAAGTCGCCAGAGACGACGGCGCAGAAAATGAGATACGTGCACATAACACAATGATCGAAAAAATCGGTAAAATGAATTTCATCATTCCTTTATATATCAAATACTTACGGTTTTCACTCTCTAATTATTAACGATATCGCTTTTACATGGCCAAGTTTCTTAAGGTGAAACTGTGCGGCCTGAATAGTCGTTCCCGTTGTAATTATATCGTCCACAAAATAGACATGAGAAAATTTTTCACTCGCACTTTCGCTTAAAACGAACTTAGTCTCGATAGAGGACTGGCGCTCGCGGCGAGTAAGCCTCTTTTGCTCTTTAACATCAACTCGCCTTAGTGCCGTCCGCATGGGTATCCCCGTAAGTTTAGATAACGATTCGGCAAACCAATACGAATGATCTTTAACGCCATTTATGGCCGGACACGGAACCAATACCGCTGAAACTCCAGGAAATTCCGATTTTAACCACTCCTCTAAAAACCGCTCAGCATAATACTTCCAGGCCCGCTGCTGCTGCTGACCCTTTAATGCTAACGATAATCGATTGAGTATTCTGTTACGGTCTCGCTGCCAACGAAAGAGCGATAGACAGGGCACACATTTAACCTCGGTGAAAAATTCCAAGCGATTAAATGCTGTTCTAAATAGCGCCTCTTCACAGTGAAAACATAGTAACGACGACCGAAATCCAAACGATCCGCAGTGGATACAGGTGTTCATTCCAATAGAAAGTAGCTCTGGATACATGTTCGATCGACAATGCGAAAAATCTGCCAATATTAAGGATTATGATAAGGCAGATTTTTTAAAATTGTAAACCCACGATAAATCTGTTCGAGTAAAACAAGCTGGGCCACCAAGTGATTCAATGTAAATGGCGATAAATTTATTTTTAAAGACGCACGCGATTTAATTTCATCGCTTACACCATAAGGTCCGCCAATTAGAAAATATACCTGCTTCTTACCAGACCCTAAAATGCGATTCAGGTGTTCAGAAAACTTAATGGAATTCATCGTCTGGCCTTTTTCATCCAACAAAACCAGAAAATCATCTGATTTTAAAAGATCTAAAATTGCCTGTCCTTCTTTGCGGACGCGGACTTCACGCTGATCACGATCGTTGGTTTGTACTTTTAATGTTTTTACTTCGAATGGGATGAAATGACCGATTTTTTCGGTATAGACGTCATTGGCGTTTTGAAACCAAGGTTCTTTACTTGTTTGAAAATTAAGTAGAACAAGTTTCATTTACGCCAACGTCTTTAAAGGAAATTATTTTAATAAATTATTTTTGATCGGAGTCGCTTCTTGCCACAATCGTTCTAGATTATATTCCTGACGAACGAAATCATAGAAAATATGAATGATTAAACTTCCGTAATCAATAACTACCCAGCGGCCCTCTTCAGTACCCTCAACGCTCTGAGGTAACAAATTGAATTCATCTTTAACTGCACTCGTTAATGCTTCCGCTAATGAAACCGCGTGCCGAGTCGAAGTACCTGATGAAATCACCGTATATTCGGACGGCGCTGATAATTTAGTTAAATCATAACTGTGAGTCATGATGCCCTTTTTATCATCCAAAACTTGCGCGCAGAACGCTGCAAACTGTTTGTAGTCTTTAACTTTCTGGCCAAGATCACGGTAAAGATTGTGTTCCTTGATATAGTTTTCAACACTTAGCGGAAGGAACTTAGTCACTGGACGCCCAGTGCGTAATTTCTTTCTTAGTTCTGTTGAAGAAATTTCGATATCTTCTAAAGTCACAAATTGGATACTGCGACCCGTGGTTAACTCGATGAAGTTAAATTCTAAATCAGCAGTTACATCTTGTAAGAATTTTGGCAGATCAGACTTTTCATGAGGAATATCGTGACCGGGACGAGTCGTGATAATCAAATTTGTTTCCTCTAGGATCTTTTTATAGTCTTTCCACTTATCAAACGATTCTAAATTGTCCGCACCCAAGATTAAGAATAGTTCTTTTGGCTCATAGGTTTTGCGGTATTCAGCAATCGTGTCTTTCATGTAGCTTAACCCTTTACGAGTTAGCTCTTGAGTGTCGACTTCAAAGTTTTTTTCATATCCTTGAACTGCCGCCTTGATCATGTTCAAGCGATGTTCTGGGGCTGGCCCATCTAGTTCTTTTTTCAATGGGTTTTGGAAAGCCGGGATGATAAAAATCTTATCTAAACCCATTTTACGTCTAACAGTTTCAATGCTGTTGATGTGACCTAAGTGTGGCGGATTGAATGTTCCACCAAATAATCCAATTTTCATAAGCTGTTTTCTTCCTGTTCAAATAGATTTTGCGTTAAGAATGTCATCAGCTCGGCAATATTTTTGCCTGTATAAGCAGAGATTGCGATCGGTTTAACGTTAAATCGTTTTTGAAAATCTGTTTTTAATTTTGTTAATTGCGCCTCTGATAATGTGTCGATCTTATTCAACACAACAAACTGAGTGCGGTTTGTTAATGGAAAGAATCCATCTTTATCTTGATTGGCTTCATCATACATTTTCAATTCGTTATTGATATCTTCGTAATCTTGCAACGGATCACGCTGAGAAAGTCCTGAAGCATCCACTAGATGGATAAAGAATTTTGTACGTTCGATATGCTTTAAAAATTGGATTCCAAGGCCCACGCCCTGATGCGCGCCCTTCACTAATCCCGGAATATCGGCTACAATGAAGGATTTAAAGTCGGCAACCTTAACTACGCCCAAATTAGGAACTAGTGTTGTAAACGGGTAATCGGCAATTTTAGGTTTCGCCGCTGAAATTCTAGAAATCAAAGTTGATTTACCCGCATTTGGAAATCCAATAATACCAACGTCAGCAATCAATTTTAATTCAAGAGTTACTTCCATCTCTTCGCCGCCCTCACCAGGCTGAGCGTGCTCAGGAGCTTGATTTACAGATGTTTTAAAGAAATGATTACCTTTACCGCCGCGACCACCCTTAAGCAGTACACATTCATCCATGTCAGCTAAGTCCGCTAGAACTTGGCCCTCCATGTTTCTAACAATCGTACCTTTTGGCAAAAGTAAAATCATGTCCGCGCCATTAGCGCCCGAAGACTTTGCACCTTCACCCGGTAAACCATTTTTTGCGATGTACTTTTTGTTCGCGCGATAATCGACTAACGAATTCAAGTGTGGCGTTGCTCTTAAAATAAGATCGCCGCCCTTGCCTCCATCACCGCCATCGGGTCCCCCACGAGGAGTCATTGCCTCGCGACGGAAACTTACTGCACCCGGGCCACCATGGCCGGAACCAATCACTATTCTAATTTCGTCGATAAATCTCATAACTGCCGATCGGAAAAATTTCTTACTGATATGTAATAGGCTTGAATATAAAAAAAAGGGAGTGAAAAACTCCCTTTGTAAAAACTCTATGTGAAAAAACTTGTTTTAATTAAACAGCTTGAGGGTAAACAGAAACTTTTAGTTTCAATTTGCTCTCGCGTTCAAATTTAACAACGCCTTCGATTGTAGAATAGATTGTCCAATCTCTGCCTACGCGTACGTTGTTACCAACATGAAACTTAGTTCCACGCTGTCTAACAAGGATTGTTCC
Organism: Bdellovibrionaceae bacterium UBA2351; assembly: GCA_002344565.1. GTDB lineage: Bacteria > Bdellovibrionota > Bdellovibrionia > Bdellovibrionales > Bdellovibrionaceae > UBA2316. The sequence goes on from DDTZ01000191.1 coordinate 17,378, forward strand.
TGGCAATACTTTTTCGCCACCAAATCTTTTTACGCCTAGACGCTGACTATTTGAATCGCGTCCGTTCTTGGTACTACCGCCCGCCTTCTTCGATGCCATACTAACTCCCTCTTACCTAATTCCGTTTATTTCTTAGTTGCTTTCTTAGATGTCTTTTTAGCTTTAGCTGATTTTTTAGCTGCCGCTTTCTTTGGAGACACTTTCTTAGCTGCTGCTTTTTTCGCTACTTTCTTAGAAGCTTTCTTCTTAGAAGTTAACGCTTTTGTTTCTTCTTTAGAAACAGATTTGCCGCTGCCGATTTTAGCTTCAACACGTTCACGACGTGATTGAACTTTATCTTGAATTCTTTGTGCTCTTACTGCTGCCATATCAGTAACTACTGGTTGAGAATCAGAAGTTGCTGTTTTGCCATCAGAAGTGATTGATTTAACAAAAATTTCTGTGAAAGGCTGTTTGTGGTTTTTGAATTTTCTGAAAGAGTGACGACGTTTCTTTTTGAATACGATCACTTTTCTGTCACGAGCTTGTTTAGTTACTACTACAGTTACTTTAGCACCTTTTACAAGAGGCTGACCGATAACAGTTGTGTCACCACCAACTACAAGAACTTCCGTAATATCAAATTCAGATCCTAAGTTCTGTTCCAATTTTTCAACTTGAACTACATCACCAGGTTTTACAGTGTATTGTTTTCCACCAGTTTTAATTACTGCGTACATTATTATCCTCCACAGGATTCGGGATTAAACCTCGAAGTAAATGCCATTGCGACGGCACCCTGTCAATATTTTAATCAATTAATTTAATGAACTCTATAACAACCTTTTTGAAAAATCAAAAGGTCAAAAAAATTATTTTTCGTGATTACAATTTGGCTCTAAAGGCGTCAGATGCGAGGCGGACGTCTTAAAAAAGCCCGGAGGCGTGCTGACCAGCACGTTGGAGGGATTTTTTAAGGCGCCCAACGAAGTCAGCTGGCGGCTTTAGGGCCAAACCTCAGTCTTTGATGAAGAGTTCGTATTGTTCGATATGGTATGACGGCTCGATCTTGAAAGTTACTGATTTCTTTAACTTTTTTTCCAGGTGTTCGAGTGTTTTACCCTCAAATTCATAGATCCAATCCACGATTTCACTTCGGCAGTGAACGGCAAAGGTGCTCTTAGAGTTATCAATCATATCGATTTCACGCTCTAGCTCGCGGAAAATCTCGTTCGCAACTGTTGATTTACGTTTGATATAGCCGTGTCCGTCGCAATAGCTGCAGGGCTCACATAGGGTCTTAATCAAACTAGGTCTAGTGCGTTTACGAGTCATTTCAACTAGTCCTAGTGATGACATCGATAGAACGTTCACTTTACCGCGATCTTTAAGAACTTCTTCTTTCAGGCCGTCTAAAATTTTTTCACGGTGGCTTTCTTTTTCCATGTCGATGAAGTCAATAATGATGATCCCACCGCAATTTCTGATCCTTAATTGGTGGGCAATTTCCTTAACCGCTTCCAAATTGGTTTTAAGAATCGTGTCTTCGAGATCTTTTTTGCCTACAAAGCGACCCGTGTTGACGTCGATAACGACTAACGCTTCCGCTTCGTCAATAACGATGTAACCACCTGATTTTAACCAAATTTTTCTATCTAACGAGCGTGAAACTTCGAGTTCCACATCGTACAGATCAAACAAAGGCTTTGGCTCCTCATACAGGATTATGTTCTGTTTATATTTCGGCATTAGTTGTGTTACGAACTTGCTTACTTTTTTATGAATTTCTGCATCGTCAACCCAAACACTGACCACATCTTCATTCATTAAATCACGTAAAGCGCGTAGTTCGACTTCAATTTCCTGATGAACTAAACCAGGCGTTTTCTTTTTATCGTAATTTTTTAGAACTTCTTTTGAAAGACGATCTAAATAATCTACGTCTGACTTCAAATTTTCTTCCGAAGCGCCTTCTCCTGCAGTACGTACGATAACACCGCCAAGAGGATTAATTTTTTGAACCAAATTTTTTAAACGATCACGTTCTTCTTCGTGTTCAATCCGGCGAGAAATGCCTAAGTGACGAATTGTGGGCAAGTACACCACGAATCGTCCTGGTAAAGAAATATGCGTCGTCAAACGCGCACCTTTTGTGCCTAACGGATCTTTAGCGACTTGAACTAGAAGCGCCTGGCCTTCTTTGATTAAATCCTGAATCGGGGTTTTATTTTCATTTTTTTGAGGAATGCCTTCTTCGTCGAAAACTGTTTCTTCAAGCGGCTCTTCACGGTCTAAATCAGGGATGGGATAGCTATCAGAGTCTAAATCTTCACGAATATCACCTACGTATAAAAACGCCGCCTTTTCCAATCCAATATCCACAAACGCGGCCTGCATACCCGGAAGTACGCGCAGAACCACCCCGCGGAAGATAGACCCTACCATGGTCGGAGACGTTTTACGTTCGATTTTAAGATCCGTCAGAATACCTTTGTCTACATAGGCAACGCGAGTCTCGTGAGGTCTAACATTGATCAAGATTTCAGCTGCCATGGTCTATCCTTTTGAATGCGAAGGTACACAGGACCATTTGAAATGGCCCTGCAGAGTTTAGTAAAACAATAGTCCAGCGTAGTCCAGCAAAAGAAACTAATTTTAATAACTTAGACCTCTTTTACCCTTATATTTTTCCTGGTTCTGCCGATAAAAATTATGAGTAAAAACTTCGCGAACAAGCTAAGGAGTAGGTTTTGGCTGCAATAGACGACTTATTTAAAATTATGGTTGAACAAAATGCATCGGATTTGCATTTAACAAGCGGGGCTCCTCCGTATTTGCGACTTCACGGTAAAATGATGCCGCTAAATTATAAAGAATTAACGAGCCAAGAGGTTCAGGGTTTACTTTTTGAAATTTTAACTGAAAAACAAAAAAAATCATTCATCGAAAAATGGGAATTAGACTGCGCTTACACGGTCGCTGGTTTGGCTCGTTTTCGTTGCAATATCTTCATGCAAAGAAAAGGCTTAGCGGGCGTTTTTAGGATCATTCCTGAGAAAATTAAATCAGCGCAAGAACTAAACTTGCCTCAAGGTATTTTAGATCTAATTGATTGTGATCGCGGTTTAATCCTAGTTACCGGCCCTACAGGCTCCGGTAAATCGACGACCCTTGCAGCAATGATTCATGAAATTAATATGAATACAGAATCGCACATCATCACAGTTGAAGATCCTATCGAGTTCGTTCACCAAAATATCAAATCGGTGATCAATCAACGTGAGGTAGGTTCACATACAAAATCATTCTCAAATGCCCTAAAGGCAGCCCTGCGTGAAGATCCAGATATCATGCTGGTGGGTGAGCTCCGTGACCTTGAAACAATCTCGTTAGCGTTAACAGCTGCAGAAACTGGCCATATCGTGTTCGGTACGCTTCATACAAACAATGCGGCAAAAACAATCGATCGTATCATCGACGTTTTCCCTTCAAGTCAACAAGCGCAAATCCGTACGATGTTGTCAGAAAGCTTGCGCGGAGTTGTAGCTCAAACGCTATTCCCGCGCGCCGATGGTCAAGGCCGTGTGGCGGCTTACGAAATTTTAAAGAGCACCAAAGCGGTAGCGAATTTGATTCGTGAAGGTAAAATTCACCAAATTCCATCGGCTATCCAAACGGGTACCAGTTCTGGCATGGTCTCTTTCGAGAAATACATTGATGACCTTGTTAAAAAGGGAAAAGTGGCTCCGCACGATGCGAAGTTGTTCTTAGGTAAAGAAACCGAAACGACATCGGCGACGCCAAATGCCATCAAACGACCAGCGTCTTAATTAAATTACCAATTAGCTGCTACCACTTATATTCAAACGTAAAAAGAGGCCAATTCAGTTCAGGGCCTCTTTTTTTTGGGCCTGATACTGAATTCATGACGGTATAGTTCGGCAACGGATTTGATTCATTCACAGCCGACTGTTGCTCGTAATTATCGTACATCACATAGCTAACACCAGCCAGGAAACCAACTAATACACCCGTTGTAATATTATCTGTGTGCTCTTGTGGTTTTCCATAAAAGCTAAGCGTACTTAAACCTAAAACTCCGCCACCGATGCTCGAGAACAGAACAGTCGCGGTCGTACGTTTGAACGTCGATTGTGATTGGGCCTGTACTGTTGAGACAGTCAAAAATAACATTAATGCCGTAATAAGCTGCATGATTCTCATCTGTACCAAGCCTAACGGTAACATTCATTTTTGACAAACGCTTTTGTTGTCTATTTAATCTAGTCTATGGAAAATTTAGCGTCATACATCGATCATACCCTTTTAAAAGCTGACAGTCGCAGAGCTGAATTCGATAAGCTATGTCAGGAAGCGAAAACTCATCATTTTTTCTCTGTATGTGTAAATTCGTACTGGGTCCCTACATGCGCTCAGCTTTTAACCGGTTCTGATGTTAAGGTGTGCACGGTGGTTGGCTTTCCTTTAGGTGCCAGCCACTCTACGACAAAAGCATTCGAAGCCGACTGGGCGATTAAAAATGGCGCTCGTGAAATTGATATGGTTATCAATATTGGCGCACTAAAAGATAAAGATCACACATTCGTTGAATCAGATATCAAAACAGTTGTTAAAGCCTGCCAAGGTCATACCCTGAAAGTCATTATCGAAACCTGTCTGCTGACAGACGATGAAAAAGTTTCGGCGTGTAAAATTATCGAAGCTGCCGGCGCGCAATTCGTAAAAACATCGACTGGATTTTCAACCGCAGGTGCACAACTAAGCGACATCATCCTATTTAAGAAAAATTTAAGCAAACACATGCAAATCAAAGCCAGCGGCGGAATTAAAAATAAAGCCCAAGCATTAGAATTTATCCAAGCCGGTGCAAACCGCCTGGGTACATCATCTGGTGTTAGCCTTGTACAAGGCATGGAATCAAAATCTAGCTACTAGGAAGTTATGTTACTGCAAACAGAAATTATTAAGAAAAAAAGAGATAAAAAAGAATTGGAACTTCAGGAAATTGATTACCTTATTCAAGCCTACACTCGTGGTGAAGTGCCTGACTATCAAATGTCCGCTTGGTTAATGGCCGTGTTTTTCAATGGGATGACAGAGAAAGAAACATTTGGCCTAACTAAATCTATGATCAACTCGGGAATCACTGTTGATTTCTCGGAGGTTAAAAAATTTAAAGTCGACAAGCATTCAACAGGTGGTGTGGGTGACAAAACAAGCTTAATCTTGGGCCCAATCGTAGCGGCTGCGGGTATCCCAGTTCCCATGATTTCTGGTCGTGGCCTTGGACACACGGGTGGAACCTTAGACAAATTAGAATCTATTCCGGGCTTCAACACACAATTAGATTTGGAGCAGTTTATTGATGCCATCAAAGAACACGAAATCGCGTTCATTGGCCAAACTAAAGAAATTTGCCCTGCTGATAAAAAACTATACGCCCTTCGTGATGTGACGGCCACAGTCGATTGCATTCCCTTAATTTGCGCCAGCATTATGTCTAAAAAATTAGCGGAAGGTATAGATGGATTAGTTCTAGATGTTAAGTATGGCTCTGGTGCGTTCATGAAAAAGTCAAAGGACGCCGCTATTCTTGCAAAGTACCTAATGAAAATAGCGAAAAGATACGGCAAAAAAATTTCTGCTTACATCACTTCTATGAATCAGCCGCTAGGGCGCTACGCAGGTAACTCGTTGGAAGTCTTTGAGTGCGTGGAAATCATGAAAGGCAAAACTCATATTAACAAATATGGTTACGATTCTTATGCCGATACTCGGGAGTTAAGTTTGGTTTTGGCTTCCGAAATGATGTTCTTAACAGGTAAATACAAAAATCGTGAAAAAAGCTATGCTCACGCCAAAGAAATTTTGGATTCTGGTAAAGCCTGGGAAAAATTCAAAGAACTATGTGTACTTCATACAGGCAATATCGATAAATTGCCTCTGCCAAACAGCTCACAAACTGTAAAAGCGACAAAAAAAGGCTACATTCATTCTTTCGATGTGGAACGAATCGGCTTAGCCGCGATCAAGATCCGCGCTGGGCGCAAGGTGAAAGAAGATGTCATCGAGGGCACGGCTGGTATTGAATTTCATTGCAAAATCGGTGATGCCGTCAACAAAGGCGATATTGTTTACACAATTCATGGCAATAACCAGGATTTATTTAAGTATGCACTACCTGATCTTGAAGCGTCGTACGTAGTGAAAGCGACGAAAGTTAAAAAGGATAAGCTAATCCTAAATCACTTCACTTGATCCTCTTGTTTTCTTGACCAAAAACTCCCTAGACTTCTACCCACTTTTAGTGGTTAAATTACGGAAATCTCTAGGGATAAGGGGCAACTTTGAAAAATCAAGTACTAGATAATTTAACAGAAGCGGTTAAATACATTCGCACGCAAACGTCCATGAAGCCACAAATCGGTATAATTTTAGGCTCTGGATTAGGCGCTTTTGTTGATCAAGTTCAGATATCTTGCAAGATTTCATATAATGATATTCCCCACTTCATGTCGACGACCGTTGAAGGCCACAAAGGCAATTTAATTTTCGGAACATTAGGCAACAAGAACGTTGTTATTCTTCAGGGACGCAATCACTACTACGAAGGCCACAGTATGGAATCCGTGGTATTTCCAACACGCACATTAGCTCTTTTAGGTATAGAAACATTACTTCTTACGAACTCAGCTGGTGGTTTTGGCGATACGATGCAAGCCGGTGATTTTATGATCATCGAAGACCATATTAATTTAATGGGTATCAATCCACTCATGGGTCCAAATATTAAAGAATTAGGCCCGCGCTTTCCCGACATGACGGAAGCTTATGATCGTTCATTAATTGAAAAAATGGAAAAAATTTTCCAGCAAACATCTACAAAATACCATAAAGGTATTTACTGCGGCGTTAGCGGTCCAACGTACGAGACACCCGCCGAAGTACGTTATTTGAAACTGATTGGTGGTAAAGCCGTTGGCATGTCTACCGTACCGGAAGCTATCGCTGCTAACCACCTTGGTTTACGTGTGGGCGCTTTAAGCTGCATTACTAATTTAGCGGCAGGAATTTCAAGACAAAAACTATCTCATGAAGAAGTCACCGATACGGCAAAGAAAGTGGAACAAAAGTTCTCATCTTTCATGAAGCAGTTAATTGAAGCTCTTTAATTGTCTCTGTCGAAGAATTAAACAGCTAAAAATCAGCCTATTCCTATTGAGGTGGTGTTTAGATTGCTAGTTAATCGCATATGCTTAAAGCCTGGTTTTTACTTCTCTGTATCCTAGTCTCGGCGTCTCGCTCATGGGGCCAGAATCACCTACCTAAATCAGTAAATATCGTGTCCGGAGTGCCACTGACTTTGCCTGAGAGCGCCCTAGAATCTATGGGAATTAAACCTCACGAAAACACGGGCGGTTGGGGCGACATTATGTCCAACGTAGCAATGGCTTTAGAACTAAAAAAGCAATTTCCGGAAATAGATATTAGGTTGATAGTTACTCTTAACGATAGCGATTCACGTCCCTACGTACACAAAGTACGAAATTTCATCCCTAATATTTTAAGAAACGATAATGACCAAATGTATTTAAATCCTGATCAAAAAGAAGTTCAATACTATAAGGGCGTTGAAATTTACTTTGCGTCCGTGCCCGAATCACTGGGCATTTCAGACCCATCGACGCTTAGTCAGGCACAAAAGACAACTTTGAACGCTTCGGTAGCTCATGTTCCTTATGCGGACATGAGTTTACAGTACTCTGCCAACAACAGCGCATTTAATCAACTCGTAGTAAAGGAGCGAAAGCTTCACCTTTATTTTGAAGAGTATTCTCAGAATAGCAGTTCCCATGCTTACACATTCTTACGAGACGGCCGAAGGCAGATTAAATTAAATGCGGGGCCTTTGGGATTCGGTGTGTATGGCTTTGGCTCCTCGGATGATTCGCACGGGTCCGCACAAAACCATAGATATATAGAGGCTTGGCTTAAGCATCTTTCTGCCTCAAACCCTTCGCTTTCAAAATTTGATTTGAGTATAGGTAAATTTGATATTGCGTTTGCGTACGCCGGTGATTCAGAAATGGTTGAAGACTACGTAAAAGCTGTTAGTCAATTGGCCAAGAAAAATGCCCATCAGCCGGTCGTAATTGCATACAAAGGCAGCGGCGAAATCAAAATTGTTGGACAGCAAATATTTATTCCTCTAGGCGCTCATCCAAAAGAACTAGCTCACGCTTTAATTTCAGAGTCATCCTATTCTCCCTTAGTTACGGGTGATGGCTCATTGTCTTCGGCTTTAGAAACGACCACAACAAGAAAATCGTTCATTTATGAAAATGTGCCCTGGAAAGCAGAGGCTATGAATGCTTTGTTTGGCCGTGTTTTTAGTGACCCTAAGGCACTGGAAGCCGCAATGCTGGCTCTTATACCGCAATCTAAAGACTTACCCTATTTAAAACTATCTCGAACTAAACGGGTTAAACAAATCAAAAATGCATTGGAAAATTCGCAGATTCATCATCAATGGCATTCTTACTTTTTGAGAAAAAAAACGTCGTTAAATCTAGCCGACAATACGATTAATATTTTCCAGTTTGAGAGCATCTACACTTCGCTCGAAAGAAGCTTTAGCAAAGGCCTCTATTTTTCCGATGCTTACACCAATTGGATAGTTGAACTTGCTAAAACATTTTCAGCCCGAGACGGATTACCTTTTGAGCGCCTAAGAGGCGAGTTAAACGATGGTGTCTATGGAAAATCAAAAGGCCTTATCGAGAAATGGTTTGCCCTATTCACATTGTGGGAAACTAACTATTTGGTAAGTGAAAAAGACGTAGTAAGAGTTCTACACGAAACAGCTGCATTTTTTAAACAAAGAGAAACTCAAGCTCACTACACTACCGAAATAGAGATTTTTTCTATCTTAGATCAAATAAACGGGTCCGATAAATCTAAATATGCGCTTTATAAAGCCATGGAAAATGATCGTCATGCCTACGAAGCATTTACCGATATTCGAAAAAAATATAATTCCCAAGCTAGCAAACCCCTTAAGCTGTCCCGCTCAAACAGCTGCCTAGGTTTTTATTCAAATTAGCTATCTTTTTCGCATGTCCAGCTTTTCACCGGAACGAAACCATCAACGTGCTTAAATAAAATTTGAGCATTTTTATCTAAGAAGAAGGTGACCTGATCTGTTGTTTCAGCCCAATCTTGAACAACGACTTTGTATCCTAGAACTTGATTTGATTTACCTTCGAATTTGTAGGCAGAAACTTTAAGTGGGCTCGACTCACCATCTTTAATTAATGACGAACGGGCTTCTTTTAAATATGTAGTCACGGCTTTTTGTTCTGCGGGGTTCAGCCGTATAACGTTCTTATAAGTTATCTGAAATTTGCTTTTTAGTGTGTACGGATAACCGCTATTCATTGCGCGAACATTTTCTTGGCACTGAATAAGTTCTTTTCTCGACTGCTCTTCCGCTGTAGATGCTTGTCCCGAAGTTTCGAATGAAACGATATAAAACAAGAGTGTCCCTGTAGTGAAGAAGTAGAATATTTTTTTTATAAACAGTGTGCTTAGCATAACATCCCCATAAAAAGTCCCCGAGTGTCTGTTTGCGGCACACTCATGTAAATCTTTCTTAGATCCCACTTTAATGTGCTCTAAAACGAACTCTTAAAACCTGTCTACAAGGATTAGCAAGGGGTATGCCTAGTTTCCTATGTGTTTTTTAAGAAACAATTCCATCGTTTCAAAGAACTCAAAACGATTTTCTTCGTTTCTAAAACCATGTCCTTCATTGTCTTTCACGATGTATTGAACTTTTACTCCTCGTTTTTCAAGGGCTTGAACCATTTGATCCGATTCTGCCTTGTTCACGCGAGGATCTTTCGCGCCTTGAACTACCAATAATGGAGCTTTGATTTTATCGGCATTTAATGCTGGCGACGTTGCTGTAAATTGAGCTTTATCTTTTTCTGGGTGGCCAACCATTTCATAAAATTTTTCAAGCTCTGTTGTCCAATATGGGGGAATTGTGTTCATAAATGTAAATAAATTCGAAACACCTACGAAATCAATCCCGCACGCATACAGTTTTGGATCTTTTACTAAACCTTGCAGAGTCGCATAACCACCGTAGGATCCACCATAGATACAGATCCTACCATCGTCAGCAATGGCCTCTTGGATCAACCACTTCACACCATCGGTGATGTCTTCCTGCATTTTTAGACCCCACTGTTTATACGAAGCTTGTAAGAATGATTTTCCATAACCCGTAGAGCCACGGAAGTTCATTTGTAGAACGCCGTAACCACGATTAGCTAAAAACTGCACTTGAGCGTTGTAACCCCAAATGTCCCGCGCCCAAGGGCCTCCGTGTGGATTAATAATGATCGGTAGATTTTTAGGTTTTTTATTTTTTGGTAGTGTTAAATAACCGTTTATCACCAATCCATCCCGTGATTGGTAGGTAATCGGTTTTGTTTGATTCAGTTTCTCTTCATCTAACCAAGGCGCCACTTGTGCTAATAATTTTAATTCATCACGACCAGAATCATAAAGGTAAAAAGCACCTAGTGAACGGTCTGAAATCGAACGGACAATGAACAAATCTTCGTTTTTTGTCGTTGATACAAAACGAATTTCTTTTCCGATTAGTTTTTCCGCTACTTTGTTATGAATACTTTCCATAAATGGGTCGAAAAACTGCGCAGTCGTTTTCCACGTCACAAAGCGTGCCGACGTTAAAACTTTTCTTTTCTTTGAATACATTAACACCGGAACATCCACATCGGGATGTTGGTAGATAATTCTAATTTCCTTTTTATTTTTAATATCGAATTCAACGATCGACTGTTTATCGCGATTTAGATTAGACGTGGCATACAGATTTTTGTTATCGAATGTAAAAAACAGCGGCTCAAATGCATCTTTGTATGAAAACGTCATGATCTTAGAAAACTTTTGTGCTTCTGAGTCACGATATAACACATTGTAATTAACTCCTTCCGATTCAATCGCAATACGCAGACGGCCCGCATGGTCTGTTAGCCAGCCCGTTATTGATCCTGGATTTTGAGCCAGTAGTGATAGTTTCCCGGTTTTTATGTTCAAACGGTAAACATCAAATACTTTTTTATCGCGCATATTATGAGAGATCACAATTTCGTCGTCCCTCACATTTTCCATAGGGTCAATGATTTCAGCGCGCGTGTTTTCAAAATTAGTCACATCTTTTTCTGTTTTAGAACGAATATCTACCGTAAAAACGTGGAAATTTTCATCGCCCCCAAAATCACGTGTGTAGATTATGTGGCCGTTGCCCTTCCAAAAATAATTCACGATATCACGGTCTGTTGCGCCCGTCAGGCGCACTTCTTGGGCACCGTCTTTGTTTTCCTTGATATGAATATTCATACGTCGCTCGTATGGTTTTAAATATGAAATCCATTTTCCGTCCGGTGAAATCTGATAGTTTGTAGAATCTGGATTTTTGAAAAAGTCTCGTAGGGGAATTAAACCATCATCCTTCGCAATCGATATTTGCCCGCATAAAAAAATAGCCAAAAGAACTTGAAGTAGTCTCATCAAAACTCCTAATTATAGACACCTAATAGTCTAACTAGATCCCGTACCACAATCTAGTTGTAAATCGATCAGTACCAAATGCTAGACGGCTAAACGGTTAATTCGTTTCTTCTTTTTTTTCACACTGTTTTCGCATCAAAATTAGCGACTCGATAGAGGTCCAGTTTTTCAATAATAGACTCTTTCCATGCGTCTTTTGAGTCGATGAGTTCACCAGAACCGGCCCCTTAAGAGTCATCATTACAGGGACCACCGCTAACGGAGTTACACATGGATGTTGTAAGGCTAGCATTTTTAATTGCGTCCTTTATGTTCTTAATCTCTTGCGCCCAAGACGGCAGCAAAACGACCGAGAACGTCTTTGTTGAAAAATCGACGAATCCTTGCAACGCTAAGGAAATCGAAAATCAGTACATCGTTCAATGGGAAGATGGAACGTTCACTACCGAACACGGCACTTCGCTTGAAAGTTTCAAACAAGATTTCGTAGAAAAGAATTTACAGTCGATCAAAAAAATTCATTACGATCACAAAGTTCAATTCTACACGCAAAGTGAAATGACGGCGATGTCAGAGCCCTTAACCCCAAACAATACGACTGCATCCGAACAAACCTGGGGCCAAACCATGGTTCAAGCTGATTCTGTTTGGCAAAAAAATGCGTTTGGCCAAAACGTAGTTGTCGGCGTAGTTGATTCCTATGTCGATGTGACTCACTCACAGCTGAAAAATCAGATTTTAATAAACACGAAAGAAATTCCCAACAACGGAAAAGACGATGATGGTAATGGTTACGTTGACGACTATTCCAGCATGAATTTCACGGGCGTTGCAAACTATACGATCCAGAATGAACACGGCACACACGTGGCGGGTATTATTGCTTCAGATCACAGCGGTTTAATGAAAGGAATTGCTCCTAATGCGAAAATTATCGCGGCGCCGTTTATTTCAAACGATGGGTCCGGTTCTTTAGGGGATGCGATAAGCGCCATGAACTATGTAGTTTCACGTGGCGCGAAAGTCATCAATGCGAGTTGGGGTGGTAGTGTATGCGTATCAACTTTGAAAGACGCGTTTAATGAAATTTCTGCCAAAGGAGTGTTGATTGTCGTGGCAGCTGGAAACGAAAGCCGCGATCTTGACTATAATCCTACTTATCCTGCAGCGTTTAATATCGCAGGACAAATCACGGTAGGTGCGTCTAATATCAATGACTATATGACGTCGTTCTCTAACAGTAGCTTTAACCTAGTGCACTTAGCGGCTCCGGGTGATGCTATTATGAGTACAACCCCAAACGAAAAGTACAATTACCTAAAAGGCACCAGCATGGCGGCGCCATTTGTTACGGGTGCCGCCGCAGTTTTAATCAGCGCTTTCCCTAAAGCAACACCCGCCCAAATCAAAGAAGCTTTGATAAATTCAGTGGATATTACGCCTAATCACGAGTTCCGGGTCTCTTCACGCGGACGCCTTAATTTGCTAAAGGCTTACAATTACTTAAATCGTTAAGCGCAGCGCCATGAACCCTTGTTCTGAGGGTTCATTTTGGTTGGATTAATTCTTTAAATCATATAAAAAATTGCAACGAGGTTTTTATGCGATTTTTTATTAGTGATTTAAAGAATCATATTGGCGAGCAAGTAGAGCTAAAAGGTTGGGTGTATCAAGCCCGCTCTTCTGGAAAAGTTAAATTCTTAGAACTACGTGATGGTACTGGAATCGTTCCGTGTGTGTTCTTTAAAGGCGAAGCCGAAGACGCAGCGATGGAACTATTTGATAAAGCCACTCAAGAAAGTTCGGTTAAAATTACCGGCACAGTTAAGAAACATCCTAAACATGAAAATGTTTTTGAAATTGCGGCGAAAACTTTAGAGATCATTTCAACATCTGAAAATTATCCTATTTCTCCAAAAGATCACGGTACAGATTTCTTAATGGAAAATCGTCACTTGTGGCTGCGCTCAAAACGTCAACACGCCATCATGCGCATCCGTCATGAAATCATTTCTGCTATTCGTGACTTTTTTGATGGTCGCGGTTTCACATTAACAGACGCTCCCATCTTTACACCTAGTGCGTGTGAAGGAACTTCAAATTTATTTGAAACTAAATACTTCGATGAAAAAATGTACTTATCTCAATCTGGTCAGCTGTATATGGAAGCAACCGCTGCGGCGTTTGGCAAAGTGTATTGCTTCGGCCCTACGTTCCGTGCAGAAAAATCTAAAACTCGCCGTCATTTGATCGAGTTCTGGATGGTAGAACCAGAGGTGGCGTTCAACGACATGTACGACAATATGGAATTAGCAGAACAATTTGTTGAATACATCGTACAACGAACAATTAAAAATCGCGCCGAAGAATTCCGTATCATCGAACGTGACATGAGCAAGCTTGAAAACATTAAGGGCCCTTTCCCTCGCTTACATTATAAAGAGGCGGCGGAAATGATCAAAAAAGAAAATCCTGAATTCATCATCGGTGACGACTTTGGCGCACCAGATGAAACTATCGTTTCTTCAAAATTTGATAAGCCGGTATTCGTTCATCACTACCCTCAAGCGATCAAAGCTTTCTATATGAAAGAAGATCCTAAAGAGCCGGGATATGCAATGGGTTGCGATTTGCTAGCGACTGAAGGCTACGGCGAAATCATTGGTGGTGGTCAACGTGAAGAAAGTATCGAAAAACTATTAACTAAAATCAAAGAACACAACCTCGATGAAAAAGATTTCCAATGGTATTTGGATGTTCGTCGATTTGGTTCATTCCCTCATAGCGGTTTTGGTTTAGGTTTAGAGCGTACAGTAACTTGGATCTGCGGATTGCCTCACGTGCGTGAGACAGCTCCGTTCCCCCGTCTGTATGGTCGCAGTTATCCTTAATATTTTATTTTTGACTTAATTTCTGATTTTTAAACTTTGTTCCAGGAGTATCGATGGAAACCAATTTGAACCTCTTGAAAATTCAAGAGCTAGAAAGAAAAAATGAAGACGCCATGAAGGGCGGCGGTGAAGACCGCGTTGCTAAACACAAAAAAGGCGGCCGCTTAACAGCGCGTGAACGTCTAGATGTGCTTCTTGACCCAGGCAGTTTTGTTGAAACAGATCGCTTGATGACTCACAGATGTACTAACTTCGGGATGGAGAAAACATTGACTCCAGGTGACGGTGTTATTACAGGCTACGGCCGCGTGAATGGAAAGTTAGTTTATGTTTCTAGCCAAGACTTTACCGTGTTTGGCGGATCGATGTCTCGCACACAAGCAAACAAGATTTGTAAAGTTATGGATCTTGCTGGCAAAAACGGGGCTCCATTTATTTCTATCAACGATTCTGGCGGTGCGCGTATCCAAGAAGGTATTGAATCGCTGGGTGGTTATGCGGACATCTTTACTCGCAACGTAACTAGCAGTGGTGTGATCCCGCAAATTACGGCTATCATGGGTCCATGCGCAGGTGGTGCGGTTTATTCGCCAAGTATTACTGACTTCGTATTCATGGTTAACAAATCAAGTTACATGTTTGTAACTGGTCCCGATGTAATTAAAACGGTAACTCACGAAGATGTAACAAAAGAAGACTTGGGTGGCGCGAGCATGCACTCGCAAAAGTCGGGTGTGGCACATTTCGCTGTAGATGACGACAAGAGCTGCTTGCTGATGATTCGCGAATTGTTGAACTTCTTGCCTGCGAATAATTTGGATGATGCTCCTATTTTGCCAACAAATGATCGTCCAGATCGTATCGTTGAATCTTTAAACACATTAATTCCTGACAACCCAAAGAAACCTTACGACATCGTACAAGTTATCACTGAGTGCGTGGATGAAGGTTACTTCTTAGAAGTACATAAAGACTACGCGATGAATATAGTTGTTGGTTTTGCGCGTTTCAACGGCCGCCCAGTCGGTATCGTTGGCAACCAACCACAAGTGCTGGCAGGTTGTTTAAATATCGAAGCATCAAGAAAAGCAGCTCGTTTCATTCGCTTCTGTGATGCGTTCAATATCCCTATCGTTAGCTTCGTCGACGTTCCTGGTTTCTTGCCTGGTAAAGATCAAGAATGGAACGGTATCATCACTCACGGTGCTAAATTGCTTTACGCTTACGCTGAAGCGACAGTTCCTAAAGTAACTGTTGTAACTCGTAAAGCGTATGGTGGTGCCTACATCGTTATGGGTTCTAAATTATTGCGTGCGGATGTTAACTTGGCTTATCCGTCTGCGGAAATCGCGGTGATGGGCGCGGAAGGCGCGGTTAGTATTATTTCCCGCGCAGAGATTGAAAAAGCAAAAGACCCAGCTGCAGAGCGCACTCGTTTGATCGCTGAATACGAAAAGAAATTCAACAACCCATACGTCAGCGCTGAACTTGGCTACACGGATGAAGTTATTGAGCCAGCATTAACTCGTAAACGTATCATCGATGCGCTAGAGATGCTGAAAAATAAGAAAGATGTTAATCCAGCTAAAAAACACGGCAACATTCCCCTTTAGAACACATTAGAGGAGGAGGAGACATTATGGATAAAATGCCTTTTAAGAAAATTTTAATCGCGAATCGTGGTGAAATCGCGATTCGTATTACACGCGCCTGCCGCGAACTTGGTATCCAATCCGTAGCTGTATTCAGCGATGCGGATCGTGATAGCTTGCATGTATTCTTGGCGGACCAAGCCTACAACATCGGACCGGCTCCGTCTAAAGAGTCGTACTTAAATATTCCAAAAATTATGGAAGTAGCAAAAGAAGCCAAAGTGGATGCCATCCATCCTGGCTATGGTTTCCTTTCTGAAAATTCAAATTTTGTTAAAGCGTGTACTGATGCGGGTATCACGTTCATTGGTCCAACAGTTGGCAACATCGAATCAATGGGTGATAAACTATCAGCCAAAGCTTTGATGAAGAAAGCTAAGGTTCCTACGGTTCCTGGTTCTGATGGCGGTATTGAAACAATCGAAGACTGCCGCCGAATTGCGAATGAAATCGGCTTCCCTGTTATCATCAAAGCGTCTGCTGGTGGTGGTGGTAAAGGTATGCGTGTCGTTCGCCAAGATTCTGAATTGGAAAGTGCATTCCGCGCCTGCCGTTCAGAAGGTCAAAACTATTTCGCCGATCCAACCGTTTACATGGAACGTTTCGTAAACGATCCAAAACACATTGAAATCCAAGTATTCGGCGATAAGCATGGAAACGTTTGCCACCTGTTTGATCGCGAATGTTCCGTACAGCGTCGTCACCAAAAAATTATCGAAGAAGCGCCATCACCTTCAGTGCCAGATCCTGTTCGTCAAAAAATGGGTGAAGCGGCTGTTCGTGCGGCTAAGCAAATTGACTACGTAGGCGCCGGCACTATCGAATTTATTTTCGATAATAAAACTAAAGAATTCTTTTTCATGGAAATGAATACCCGTTTGCAAGTGGAGCATCCGATTACGGAAGCCATTACGGGTATCGACTTGGTGAAAGAGCAAATTTATGTAGCCGCTGGTCGTCCTTTAAGCTTTAAGCAAGAAGACGTTAAGATTAAAGGTCATGCGATGGAAACTCGTATTTGCGCCGAAGATCCGATCACCTACAAACCTCATCCGGGTGTAATTCGTGCATGTCGCCATCCTCAAGGCCCTTTCATGCGCGTGGATTCTTATGCGTATCCTGGCTACGAAGTTCCTATTTACTACGATCCAATGATTGCCAAGTTAATCACGTGGGGTGATACCCGTGAAGCAGCAATTCGTCGTATGCAACGTGCTCTATCAGAGTTCGTTCTAACAGGTATTAAGACAAACATCGTTCTTCATAAAACAATTTTGGATCATCCGACTTTTAGAGATGCTTCCTACACAACTCAATTTATCGAAAAAAACTTTGAGGTTATCGAACCATTGATGTTTAAGCAAATTGAAGACCCGGTGTTTTTAATCGCAGCCGCTATTACGGCCTACAACAGCCGTAAATCAAAAGATGTTAGACATCTGAATATTACCTCTAACTGGAAACGTATCGGCCGCAAGATGTCGATGCGTTTGGCTTAGGAGTCGATCTATGTATTTTGAAGCAGAAATTCAAGGCCGAAAATATAAAGTAGACGTATCAGAAACTCGTCATTCATGGAAAGTGTCTTTGCAGGCGCAAGGTTCAGAATGGCAGCATCATGACATTTCAAAAAACGATTTTAAATCCGCGGAAGAGTACGTCAGTTTCCTTTTCCAAGGTCAGTCGTATTTGATCGACGTTTTGGGCAAAGATACCGAGTACACGGTATTTGCTCGTAACTCGTTCCGTAGTATCAAAATCTTTAATGATGAAATGTTGTTACATGAATCATTGAAGAAAGGTGGCGGATCTTCAGGAGCGAATGAATTAAAATCGGGTATGCCGGGTAAAGTAATCGAAATTTTTGTTAAACCAGGTGACGTTGTTCCAGCTAACAAACCTTTGTTAATTATGGAAGCGATGAAAATGGAAAACGAAATGCGTTCTACTCGCGAAGTTAAAATCAAAGAAATCTGCGTGAAACAAGGTGCTAGTGTTGAATCTGGCGCCGTTCTAATTAAGTTTGAATCTTAATTTCCACCATAGAAAGAGTGGCACGATGGTGCCGCTCTTCTGAACGGAAAAATTTGTCCCTGCTTGAGTTCCCCTAATAAGGT
>DDTZ01000191.1:36027-43231 GCA_002344565.1 Bdellovibrionaceae bacterium UBA2351
GAGATTGCGAATTCGCACGTAAAATAACTTTCTCTTCAAATTCAACTCTGACTTCTGCGTACTTCATCATTATTCGAGTTAAATCTTCTTGGGACATTGTATCCATTTGCTTGGTGTTTTCCACTTTAACCATTAAATCTACAATTTTCATGTAGTGTTTTGGTTTCAAATTCGACAAATCTTCAGCAATGAACGTTCTTAGCGCAGAAAGAATTAAAAATGTGGGTGAAAACTGTCCTGACCAATGTAAATCAGGATCCATAAGTACAACGTACATCTGATTAAAAACGCGAAGTTTTAATTCGGGATCCGTAGTTTGCTTGAAAAACAGTGTTAACGTATCCATTTGACTTGAATGCGGCTTCGATGCTTCAAACAGTGACAAAAATCTGGGCCAGTCCCGCGAACGGCTCGCTGAAAGCTGTACTTGTATCTGATAATTTAGGAACCGCAGAAAACTATCACTGGTGGTACGACTGAAAATTGTATGACTGAGTTCCGCAAGTTTTTTAGTAACGGCATCAGTGACATCTGAATCAACCGGATACGCCGACAGGAGTGTCATGATTAAAGTATCAATTTCGTTTCTTTCTAGATAACCTGTTGGAAATTGATAGGAACCAAACGTATCAATCGCGGCGAGAATGTTTTTCTTCGCCTCTGCTAATTCAGACTCTGAAGCGCCACTGTGTTTCAACTGCTTTGCCTGGTCAGATGCTTTTCGTAAAGCTTCGATAGATTGACTCATTGTTTTTAGATCAATTGCGGGCGGCATTTCTTGAGTATGAGGCGATTTAAACTGAATAATCTTGGCACCAGTATTGGCCTCGGCAATTAGGCTAATAGCGCATACGAAGATAGATAATAGACCGGCTTTGCAAATAAGATTAATTAGCAACTTAACCACTCTCGATTAGTTTGCAATTCGGCGGCACTGTGTCCATTTCACCAAATGCTAAATACTGATAAAGAATGGGGTTTTTGGCACCGCTTACCGCACTTCGCTTGACAGGTGTTTTCTTTTACTACAAATTTTTTAGACAACCTACACAAAGAGGAAATTATGATTTTTAGAGCCTTAGCCGTTCTAAGTTCTGTTCTAGTTATGCTCTCTGTTTCGTGTTCAACTTTGAACTCGAAAAAAGTATCCGAAACCTCAGATCCATTCATCAAGCTTGAAGACATCCGTTCTGAAGAGTCCATGAAATGGGTAAAAAGCGAAAATGAGCTTTCTAGTTCACAATTAAAAGCAAATCCTGCCTTCAATTCACTAAAAGATAGCATCAAAGATATTTTGGCTAGCAAAGAAAAAATTCCAAACGTAACCATCATTGAAGATTACATCTACAATCATTGGACAGATGAAAAAAATCCTCGTGGTTTATGGAGACGCGCTAAAGTTTCTGAACTGAACAAAAAGCAACCAGCATGGGAAGTACTCATTGACGTCGATGAACTAGGAAAAACGGAAAATGAAAGCTGGGTGTTAAAACGCACCCAAATCCTACGAGGCGATCATTCTCGTGCGCTTGTGTTTTTATCTCGCAAAGGCAAAGACGCTACAGTAATGCGTGAATTTGATTTAGCATCAAAGACTTTTGTTAAAAACGGCTTCTCGCTTTCAGAGTCAAAAATGTCCGTTGCTTGGTTTGATAAAGACACTTTGATCATTGGTACTGATTTCGGACCAGGTTCAATGACCGAGTCCGGCTATCCACGCTATGCAAAAGTTCTTAAGCGTAACCAAGTTATCTCTGATGCTAAGATGTTATTTGAAACGTCACCTAAAAACATGGGTGTATGGTCTTCAACTAACCAAGATGGAAAAAGCTCATATACAGTTATCACTGAGCAAGTTAATTTTTACGAATCCGTTTCATACTTAGTTACCGCCGATTTGGCGGCCAAGAAATTGCCTATTCCGAAAGACGCTGAAATCACAGGCTTCTTTAAAGGTGAAATTTACTATTTAACTAAGAGCGAATTAAAAACTGAAAAGCAAACATTCCAATCTGGATCGTTAGTTAAAGTTTCTATCGCAAAAATCCTAACTAGCCCAACTTTAACCGCTGATCCTGAGCTAGTATTTCTTTCGACGCCTAATCAGATTTATAGCAATATTAGCTTTTCAAAAAATAAGCGCTGGTTAACGGCACTCAATCAAGTGAATCCAAATATTTTTGAACTGAATGAAAAAAATCAGCTAATTCCTTTAAAACTACCAGCCGTCGGCAACTCATCTTTGATGGCGACGGCCGACAATTCTGACCAAATTTTGGTTACGTACTCAAACTTTAATCAACCAACAACTTTATATAGCTTCGAGAATGGTAAATTAGCAAAACTTCGCGCACTTCCAGCATTCTTTAATGCTAATGGTATTGTAGTTGAGCAACGATGGGCCGTTAGTAAAGACGGCACTAAAGTTCCTTATTATTTAGTCAGAAACAAAAAGCATGTTAACAACTCTAAAAATCCAACTCTTCTCTATGCGTACGGTGGTTTCGAAGTGGCGATGCAACCTTACTATTCGGGCGTAATGGGTAAGGCGTGGTTAGAAAACGGCGGCACTTATGTGCTAGCAAACATACGCGGTGGCGGCGAGTTTGGACCAAGCTGGCATCAGTCGGCACTGAAACTAAATCGTCAACGTGCATTTGATGATTTCTTTGCGGTCGCGGAAGATTTAATTAGAACAAAAGTAACCTCACCTAGAAACCTTGGTATCATGGGCGGCAGTAATGGTGGTTTGTTAATGGGTGTAGCGTTAACACAAAGACCTGATTTGTTTAACGCCGTTCTATGTGAAGTGCCTTTGCTAGATATGTCTCGCTATCACTTGTTATTGGCGGGGGCCAGCTGGATGGCTGAATATGGATCTCCAGATGTACCTGCGGAAAGGGACTATTTAATGAAGTACTCTCCTTACCAGAATTTAAGGGCGACAGAAAAATATCCAGAGATTTTCATTACAACCTCAACAGAAGACGACCGCGTTCATCCGGGACATGCCCGCAAGATGGCCGCAAAACTAAAATCGATGGGTAAACCCTATCGCTATTTCGAAAACACTGAGGGTGGCCATGGTAGGACTGCGGACTTGAACCAAGCTGCGGAATATCTAGCTATGCAGTATATTTTCTTAAGAGAAAAGTTATTTAACTAGACTTTTTCCTACGGGTTGGGCTTCTTCTTCTGAACGAAGCCCACCATTAGAATGCCGATGTAATATAATGCAATCATTGGCACTAACATTATTGTCATGCTCATTACATCGGGCGGCGTAATCATTGCCGCGACAATTGCCAAAATCATGATCGCATAACGGCCCTTATCAATTAAAAATTTTTGCGAAACCAAACCAGCCATCGACATCAGTGTTAAAATCAACGGAAGCTCAAAGGAAACTCCGAACATTAATGCAAACTGACTCACAAAATCCATATAGTGATCAATCGTGATCATTGGCTTGTCTTGATCCCCACCAAAACTAAACAAGAAATCAAATGTCATTGGAAGAGCGACGAAATACGAAAAGCACACGCCAGAGAAAAATAAAAGTGATCCAATTGTAATAAAACTAGTCATATATTTTCGTTCATTTTTATACAAACCTGGAGCCACAAATTTCCAAAGTTGGTATAGCCAAAATGGACATGACCCAATAACGCCAGCGACGATCGCAAGTTTAAAATGCGCAACAAATTTATCCATCGGAGCTGTATATACCAAGCCGCCTGCGGGCAAATATTTTTCTATTGGTTTACGAATAAAATCAAATAACTCTTTGCTGTAATCATAAGCGATTGCAGTAAACACCAATAGCGCGTACAAGCTATAAACGATGCGCTTACGAAGTTCCGTCAGATGATCGGTCAACGTCATATTCTGATCGAGCGTTTCTTCGTTCTGATTAGTTTCCATTTATTCTTTTTTCTCGCCGTTAGATTGAGCTGCATCTGAAGAAGCTACAGTGGCTTCAAGATTTTCAGTCGCAGTTGGAGTTGGATTCGGATTAAATGCAAACGTTGTTTGATCAGGTGGCTCTACTTTAAAGTCTGAAGCCGAAGTCGGTTTTGGTGTTTCATCTACCGGCGGAGGCGAGTTCTTTACCCGAGGATCTTTCATGATTGGGATGGGCGGGGGTTCTTTTTGTTGCTTGCGCGGATCCAAGCTATCTAAGTCTAAATCAACACGCGCTTGCTGTTTGATATCTTCCGTTAGTCCCTCGGCACTGCGTTTTAAATCATTGATAAATCGCCCCAAGGTACGTGCTACTTCGGGTAATTGCTGTGGACCAATCAAGATCAACGCAAGAACTCCTAGTAGTATTAATTCGCTCATTCCAAGGCCAAACATATCAGTATTATAGTGCTGTTATAATTGAGTGTCACTGAGGTATTTCACTCGACGGAATACTAGTTTTCTTGTTTTAGCGGATTTTTAGGGTCGTTAGGTATTGTTACGATACCCATTTCAATCAATTTTTCTTTGGCTAAAGACGAACCCGTCTGAAGGTAGCGATCATAAAGTCTTAAAAGACTCTGATTATTAGACACCATCGTATTTTGGCTAATATAGGTTAATGCCTCGACATAGTCGACAAAGCGCTTAGAAATAGTTTCAAAAACTTCTTTCAAAGGATCTTGTCTATCGACTGCTTTAGAAAGTGTGCCGTAAGCAGCACCGCCCATATTTACGTAATAATCAATATCTACAATTTTTCTTTGCAATGAATCTCCAAAAAAGCCACTGATGTACAACGAACGATCACCTAATTTTTTAAGCAGTTCTATTTTTTGGCGTGATTCTGCATTGGCGGCGGTTAGATATAATTCCGCTAAAGTGTTCGGTTTGCGTTTGCCTGATTCGTCTACGTTTTCTTTTTCGAAAAGATTTTTTGCATCTAAATAAAAATCAAGAACCTCTATGAGGTAACCTTTTACTCGGCCTTCTGTTTTTATTTTCCGCGCGTTGAATGCATCGTCAAGCATCTGACCGAAGTAGTCTCTGGAACTAATTAGAATGTTTATTTCTTGCTTAATAGCAGTGCTCATAAACCTGTTATCTTTAATTATAATAATTTTTCGGAATAAAATTAACTAAAAACAACAACAAGATCAGATAGAAATTATGATGGATAGTATACGTTTGAATTATAGAACGAAGGTTGTGTTTCACTATGAAACACAACCTTGCGCTAGTTATTACTTAAGGAAATCTGCTAAAATTCTCATACCGACAAGAACTTTCTTTTCAGTTTGAGTGTCGCCATTTTCAGGCTTTGTGTCTTTTTGAGTAGCCGCAACGTGGAATCTCCAGTTGTCATCTTTAACTGGCTTAAATTCGTAAGCTAACGTTAGCCCAGTAACATCAGATTTAGTTTTAGTGTCTACTCCAGTAGATGTATTAACTGCAGAGCTTTCGTATTTTACGTGTACCGAACCCATTTCCATTTTATAGCGAACTAAAGCTACTGCAGACGTTGTATCTAAAGCTTTTCCCGTTGTTTGTGGATCTGGTTTTCTAGTGTTACTTAACATATCTGCTTCAATTTCAAAATCAGAAACTAGAAATTTCGCCCCTACCGCAAGATAGTTACGAGTTTGCTTAACCGTCGCTGAATCTTTGAAATCTTCCGTATGATAACTGATGCTTGGCAAAATCGTACCTTCTGAAAACTTTCCTAAGTATGTGAAACCAGCCAATTGACTAGTGCTGCTTAAGCTACCGCCTGAAGTAACATCTTCGGTGATATTGGCAACATTGATATTAAGTTTGTGATCGCCCCATACACCTTGAGCTTGCATACCTACCGGCCAGTAGATCGCGCCAACCTCATCACCCGCAGTCGAACGTAAATAGATATCACCCGGATTGTTCATTGCTTCAGCGCCGCCCATGCCAGTGATAATTTTACCCATCGATAAATTCCACTCATCATTTAACTTATGAGTTAAGAATCCAAAATCAACATGCGTTGAAACCCCCGAGCGTGCTTGATTAGCTTGCTGTGCTTTCAAAGGATCCAAGCGAAGACGGTATGTATTGAGTTCACCGAGTGAACCCTGAAAATCGATTTTTAAACGATTGATTTTAAAAACCGAATACGCGGGTTTCGCTAATTTATCGTTAGTGCTGTAAGATTCAAATTCGGTTCGCGCATCGAGATTAATTTTCCCGGCAAAAGCTGCAGAACACGCAAACGTCAATAGAGTTGTTTTTAATACTAGTGATTTCATATATCTCCTATACGAGATATATGCTGAAGGTATTTTTTTTTACTGTCAACCCAGCACAAAGTACCTGGTCGGGGTAAACTAGGCGCACTACTAGCCGGCCAGCTTTGAAAGTTCAACCATTGATGACGTCAATGATTGAGTGTCCGCTGAAAGTTGGTCGGCAGTGCCAGTGAACTCCATTGCATTTTTCGCATTAGTTTGCGAAACAGTGTCCAGGTGATTTAACGTCTCAGAAATTTGGCGTACCCCATGAGACTGTTCTTTGCTTCCGTCGGCAATTTCTTTCGTAATTACACTTAATTTCTGAACAGAATCCAATATTTTCGTGAAAAGCTGACGACCTTGATCGGCGCGAGTTAAGCTTTCTTGCGTATTACGACTGGACTCTGAAATCAAAGTCGAAATTTCCTTTGCAGCGACTGAAGACTTGGCCGCTAAAGATCGAACAGCATCTGCAACCACCGCGAACCCTTTACCTTGTTCGCCCGCGCGCGCAGCTTCGACGGCTGCATTTAAGGCAAGCAAGTTAGTTTGAAATGAAATATCCTCGATCATTCCAATGATTTCATTAATTTTTTTCGAAGATTCGTTCATGTTACCGATTGATTCCATTAGACCACCGATTACTTTTTGCCCCTCGCTTACGATCGTATAACTTGAGTTCGCAATTTCGGCCCCTTGCTGAGCGCCTTCCGCATTTCGCTCAATCAAAGTCGATATCTCATGAAGAGTCGCAACTGTTTCCTCTAAAGACGATGCCGCCGAAGTCGAGGCTCTTGATAGCTCGACACTGGATCCACGTAGAGTCCCTGATGAATTAACTAGAGATCCGCTACTGGCTTCCATTGTTTTAACTGCATTTTGCAGTTTTGATCTGATATTAAATGCGATGTATACACCCACTGAAAGCGATAACAAAATTCCCATCACACCGGCAACTATCGAAAATACTTTTGCCTCTC
>DDTZ01000191.1:43587-46744 GCA_002344565.1 Bdellovibrionaceae bacterium UBA2351
TCTCTTTCGATATTTTTATAAACTCTGGAGAAAGGACTGAAATGAAATAATCAGTGGCCTCAGCTGATTTGCCTAACAAAATTTTCTCGTTCAAAACCACTTCTGTTTTTTTACTATATTCTACGTACTTGTCCACTACGGAAGTACAATGACCGCATTGTTTTAAAGATTCCAATAGATCCTTACGTGTTTTATTGAATTCATCGACTTGCTTTTCTAGCTTATCGATATCTTTTTGTGCGATCATTGCAATGATGGACAGATGATTATCATCTAGGGTGTCTGCTAACTTTACAGTTTCATCGTACTCAGATGAGGTTTTCTCACTAGCCTCAATAACTTTTCTCAAGCTACTTGATGAAATATAACCAGATATAAAACCAATCGAAACGACAGCAATCGAAGAGATCAGCAATATTATCGATATCTGAACAGAAACACTCTTAAAGTTCATACTACGTCCTAGTTTTTAAATGCTTACTTTAAATCGTCAACACTAAAGCCAATAACCAAGCTACCGATTACTGCGCCACCATCAGACACCGGAACAGCAACTTGAACTTGCGATTTACCCGAAGATTCATCCACTTCTACCTTACCAATCCAGTTTTTACCGGCCATTGGATCATCATGTTTTGGCTTTCCTTTATGTGACCAATTTGAAGTCTTAGCCAGGAACGCGACTTTAATTCCCGCTGAGTTATTTACAAAGGCTTCAGTAACTGCTGGTCCTTTTGTCTTTTTCAATTCTTCAGCGGCCGCATTTTTGGTAAAACCACGAACCACTGGGTCTAAAACAGACAATTTTGCCCATTTATCTTGAGTCATGTCCTTGCCCTCTGGCGCTGTGTTTGATGCCTTAACTGCATCTACGATCGCTTTGCTAGCGGCCCATGTCTTAACTGTCTCAATTTGCTTATCTAACGCAGCTTTTTTGTCGGCGGGTAGATCTGCAGCCATTACATTCAAACTTAAAAGTACTAGTACGCTCGCTAATATGGTTTTCATTTTTACTCCTGTGTCTTCAAACACTTGTTTATTTGTCGGAATTTTTACATGGAAATTTAGCCGGACCAATGCCCAGACATCAAATTTAGACTTCAGGTTTTCTTGAGGTATCTCATTTTGAAATTAATTTGCTTACACCCGAATGTTTGAACCAAGTTTTCTCTGAAAAAACATAACTCAGGACTATGCCAACGAATAGTACGATACACGCACATAGACCAAAAATAATCCAAGCTTTGATTTCGTTTTCTATGGGTGCCAAATATAGACCCGCTAGAACTAAGCCAACACATGCAAAAACAAATAATTGCAGCGCAAACACGACACAGATGGCGCCAATGATGCTTGTTCGTACTATTTGTAAAAACTTAAGGTAGGCTAAAATGCCTTTTTTCTTTGATTCTGTTATGAATCGATGACCTTCAAAAAGTTTGAGTAAAATAGAAAGAATGTTTAGAATCATTTATCTTTTCGTCCTAAAAACAAACCCAAAAAGAACGCCACTAAACCTACAATTCCAATCGTTAACCAAGGACTTTCTTTGACCTTTGCTTCCACTTGGGTCTTTGTTGCCTGAGCTTCGGCTTCAACTTTGCTTTTTAGATCATCAAAATAGGGACGCATGTCATCCAAAGCCGACTTGATTTCTTCATAGTCTCTTTCGATGTGCTCGCGAACTTTTTCGGTCTTTGCCTGTGACATGGTTTCTAATTTAGCAATTGCTTCGGATAGAGATTTAATTGAATCTTTTGACATGTCGGTGGCTCCTTATAACGATACAATATCGGCATATGCTCAGAAATTACCAACTAGACTTTCCGCTAGAGATTCGCTTAAATACGTCTCAAACCAAGGTGTATGAATGATTACCGAATACAAAAATAAGTTTCTGCAATACTACGAAAAAAACGAAACCAAGCTCGACGTTGTGGTTTTTATCGCGGGTTTTCTCTTCGACATCATAACGATGTCTGACATTGATGATATTTTTTCAATCGTTCAGCAGATTGTTTATTTGGGAATCATTTTTTCCATCATCTATTTTGAAATTTTGTTTAGATTATTCAAATGGAAACCCGGACCAAAAATCGTGCGCGTCTGGGAATACCGGACCTTAGTTCTACATTTTTTTCTTGGTTCACTTCTAAGTCTATACTCTCTTTTTTATATCAAAAGTGCATCGGTGCTACATAGTTTGATTTTCTTAGGAATGATGCTTTTGGTATTGTTTGCGAATGAACTTCCTGGAGTTAAAAAATCAAACATCAGCATCAAGGCCGGAATGTTTGGTGTGTGTTTGTTTTCATTTTTTTCGATTTTGTTCCCGCTACTTTTAGGTTTTGTCGGCTGGATACCACTGTTGCTTGCTATTGCGGCCACCGGTGCTGTCTTTTACGGCATGTACCGTCTTTTGTTTAAAAAAATTCCAGATCACTACTCACTAACAAAGATAGTGTTAGCCCCAGCTGGTTCGGTCATTAGCTTGTTTTTAGTTTTTTACGTAATGGGTTGGATACCCCCAATTCCCTTAAGCGTTGTCGAGCACGGGATCTATCACAACGTTGAAAAACAAGAAGGAAATTACCTACTTTCTAGCGAGCGACCGTGGTGGCGCTTTTGGCAATCTGGCGATCAACACTTCAAGGCTCGACCAGGAGATAAAGTATTTTACTACGCACAAATTTATTCTCCCACACGCTTTCAAGATCAAATCTTTATTCAATGGTCTCAATTAAACGCAAAAGGAAATTGGGTTGCTGCTGATAAAATTCCTCTTCAAGTCGTTGGCGGACGTAAAATGGGGTTCCGTGGATTTGCCTTTAAATCTAATTATCAACCGGGAGAATGGCGCGTTCAGGTTCTAACTACCCATGGTCAAGAAATCACTCGACTTGAATTTGAAGTGGAAAGCTCGGCTGAAACCGAACCTCGTATGTTTAATATTGAAAAAAAGTAGACCAAGCTTTTATTAAAAGCTTGGACCAACCACCGATATCACAGAATTTTGAGAAAATATTTTCTGACTCAAAGCCTGAACATCGTCCGCAGTGACTTCAAAGTACCGACTAGATGATTTAAACGTCTCGTCTGCATCTAAGCCATATACCACATCAAATAGAATGCTGTTACAGATGCTGCCTTTTCTTTG
>DDTZ01000146.1 GCA_002344565.1 Bdellovibrionaceae bacterium UBA2351
GATCAACATCTGGGAGCAGGTCAACCTGACCACCGCCATCCAATTCGGCCGCGATTCCTAGGTCTGATTCATATACAAAAGCTTGCTTCAACTCGCCATTGACTTTTTTCCCGATTCGTCTTCCTTGAGTATCAAGGATGTAATCAATCTCTGTCACCTTCGACTGTTTATGCTGATGATGGTGGCCGCGATGACCGAATTTCTTTTCGTCAGTGATCTTCACCCGTTTTAAATTGCCGAATCCATCATAACTATATTCGGTTTTTGCTTTTTCTTTCTTGTCGTATTTGGCTATCAGTTCACCGTTTAAATTGTAACTATAGTCTGAATCACCAGAACTAATAAGCCTATCTTGCGCGTCGTATTTGTAATGATCATCGCCTTTAAAGAAAAATAAATCCTGACTTAATCGGTTTCCATTTGCGTCGTATTTATAGCTGGCTTTCTTGATTCCATTTACTTTGGTTTCGACCAGTCGTCCTTGAATATCATAGGCATACGCATGCTTTAATTTCAGCTTGCCGCCATAAATTTCTGATTTTGCAACAATACGACCCGAAACATCGCGTTCTAATTTGTATTCGTAGAATGGCTTTTGTTTGATTAAAAACTGACTGCTTTGCAGATCACCCTGATTGCTATAGCCTAAAACCTCTTTAGTTAATCCCAAATTAACGCCAGCGATCGCTCCGGTTTGTGTGTCTCTGGCGATGTCCATTTCGCCCGCTTTTACTAACAAACTGTCATTGTCATAGCCGAAATTCACATCGGCATTTGATCCTACGATATTTCTTTTTGAAACCAGGAAGTCTTTGTTGAAACTGAAATTAATAACACTGTTTACGGCCCCTGCGTTTTTCACTTGGCTTAATAATGGACCAACATATTGAAAGTCCGTCTGCATATTATCTTGTGATTTTACTTGAACGAGCTGGCCATTTTCTTGTGAGTACAAATAATCTCGGCGGGCCTCACCGGACACGACAGATTTTAAAACTCCCGAGTTCACATCATAATTAAACTCAAACAAGCGATCGGGCTGAACGACCTTTGTGAGTTGTTTATCTAGATTGTATTCATAGCGTGTCGGTGTTGACCTATTTTTCGGTAGTAACGGCGGCAAATAAGCATTTAGCAATTCAGAATTGGGATCAAAGCTAAATACATGCGCCAATCGATCTGCGGGAACTAGGCTTACCAGATTACCGTTGCTATCATACTGATACCGAACTATTTTACCATCCGGCCGTTGCTCAGTCTGTAATCGGCCCGCCTTATCGTATTTGAAATAACTCACCCGACCTAAAGCATCTTTAATCGACGACAGGTTATTAGCACTATCATAAGCCATCTGTATTTGTTTATTGCCTTGCTTTGCCTGCACCACGCGACCGCGAACATCATAATTATATTCGACCGGCAGCAAATTGCCCGATTGAACGCGCGCCACCTGGCCCATTTCGCTGAACCACATTTTCTGAATACGACCGCTAGCACTGACTTGGGTTACTAATTTCCCTTGAGCATCGTAATTCATCGACGACGTTCTTACCGAGTCCGCACTGACCGACTGAGTGATCGATAATGATTGTTGTGTGCAACGAATTCCTTTCCGCTTTGTATTCATAGCATAAGGTCCAAGATTGCCTCCTAAACAAGCTTGTTAAATCAAGCAGGAGGTATTCAGTGTCGGAAGTAGGAAGACTAACCAAGGACTTCGGTGTCGAAGAGAGGGCGCGGCTATTAAAGCAGTTCCATGTGTCTGGACTGAGGTACGATGAATTTGCAAGAGAGCATAATATTAATGCTCAATCATTCAAAAACTGGGTGTGGATAGAACGCAGACCTAATGGAGCGCCCAAGCAGTACTCTCCAGTAGAACGCAAAAAAATTGTAGAATCATTTTTATCAGAGCAAACGGCGATGGAAGTGTTTGCAAAAACCTGGGGTATAAGCTCTGCGACGCTTCGTATTTGGGTGGATCGCTATAATGAGTTTGGCTCTGATGGACTGATGAACAAACGCGCTAGCGGTAAAGATAAGCGTGTTGGTATGCGAGTACCTGAGTCGGTCAGATCTGAGATTATTCAAGTAAAAAGAAAAGATCCTAGTTTTGGATTAAAAAAGATCAAGCACTGGATGTACCGCTTTCGTGGTGTAAAGATATCCACCGGCACGGTCCGTAAAACGATTAAAGCTGAAGGTATCGAGTTAGTAAAAATCAAAAAAAAGAGAAAACTAAGCAGCCAGAAAGTTCGTCGATTTGAGCGCGCAAAGCCGATGCAGTTGTGGCAATCTGATATTACCCAGTTCACCGTGGGTCAGCACAGTATGCGGGTGTATTTAACAATATTCATGGACGATCATTCAAGATTTATAGTTGGCTGGCGATTGCAAAGCCGTCAAACCGCAGATCTAGTCATCGATACCTTAAAGGATTCTTTTGTGAAATATGGAAAGCCCGAGGAAGTCTTAACCGATCAAGGACGGCAGTACTTTGCATGGCGAGGAAAAAGCGAATTAGAAAAGCTGCTAGAAAAAGAAAACATCAAGCATGTCGTCTCACGTGCCCATCACCCGCAAACATTAGGCAAATGCGAACGTTTCTGGGAAACCGTGGGCAATGAGTTTTGGACACGTATAAGACCTTTTGATTTAGATGAAGCTAGGGAAAGACTAAAATACTATATCGATCATTATAATTACCAGCGTCCTCATCAGGGCCTAGATGGACAGGTTCCCGCAGATCGATTCTTCGGCGTGGCTGCAGATGTAAGGGCTGTACTTGAAAAATCAGTAAGGGAAAATTCACTAAGAATCGCTACTGGCGATTTGCCGCGTCCACCGGCTTTTTTAATCGGCCAGGTGGGCGATCAGAGAATTGCTTTTCACGGCACGGCTGGATCTTTCTATTTAAACAACGAACAAACTAATGGAGATATAAATGCAAACACAGGAAACAACCAACAAGCCAATCAAGAGTTATCAACGCAAGCGATGCCCCGGGAAGTTACCCAAGGTACTTCCATCAGTTCCGATCAGGCAACTATGGGAGCTGGCGAGTCAAGAGGAGCAGATCCAAGCGCAGAAGATGTCGGCATTGATCCTAGAGTACTGGCAGGGCCGGATCACAAAACTTGCAGCGGCCGAGAGCCTAGCGATCAAGCCGATACGATTCTGGCAACTGAGTACGCAGGCCATCTTGGGAATGAACGTGGGCTTATTAACGAATCCCGACAAATATAAAGAGGAATTTGTGAAGGATAAAAAAATGATCGAAGAGTTAACAAAAAAGACCTTAAAATTAGAGAAACAAGTCGAATTACAAAAAAGAGTGATCGATGTGATGCGTGTGTCACCGGGTAAAAAAGTGGGAGGCAAGATCAAGGATGGTCTATTCCAAAGAGTTCAAACAGAGCGTAAGCCAAAACTTAAAAAGCTTGCCCTACGGGAAGC
Source organism: Bdellovibrionaceae bacterium UBA2351 (assembly GCA_002344565.1). GTDB lineage: Bacteria > Bdellovibrionota > Bdellovibrionia > Bdellovibrionales > Bdellovibrionaceae > UBA2316. The sequence goes on from DDTZ01000146.1 coordinate 3,457, forward strand.
AGAAGATAGTGGCCAAGGTCTTGTCCGTGAGCAGTCGGACTCTTCGCAACTGGAAGAAAGCTAAGTCATTCAACAAGAATCCTGGCCCGATCAAAAAAGCGATCAGATTCAATGAGCAACTAAAGATCGCTAAAGAATGGAAGCGGCAAGGCTATCCGGGTTCACGCCCGGTAATAGCGGCCTTGCCGCAATTAAGAATCCGCTCCATTAGACAAGTGATTAGCAAGTTAAAATCTAGACGTGGAAAAAGAAAATCCCAGATAAAAACACTCGTTCGAAAAAACGTCAAAGTTCACCACCCAGGTACAATCACAAGTTTTGACGGGGCCACTACCGATAACAACGCAAACTATTTAGTTCAGCGTGATCGCGCAAGTTTAACTATAGAAGTTCATCTGTGTGAAACGCATTTAAAATCACAAGACACTTTAAGCGCCCTTGAAAAATTAAAAGCAAAAAATAGACTTCCATTTGTGGTGTGCACGGACAACGGCTCGCAACTTTGCGCAGATGTAGTTAGGAATTTTTTAGATAAAAATTATATTATTCATCTAAAAAATTTACCCCATGTTCCCCAGCATAATGGGGCCTGCGAAATCGCAGTTCGTGAATTTAAAGCGGTCTTCATCGAAAATTTTGATGTCTCTAAGACGCTAAAGTCACTCAATGAAAATCGAAAGAGACAAAGCCTAAACTGGCACACAGCCAAGGAATTTCATGATGCGAATTTCAAAACAATTTCTGCAGAGGATAGAATGAAATTTTACGAAACTACGAAAAGCAACATCCACATGGCGACATTTGGCATCCAGAATGCAAAAGAGAAACGTAAATTGGAGCGCGAAGCCATATTCAAAACAATGGAATCGTTTAATCTAATTACAATAACTAGAGGCAATCATAACCGCTATCCCAAAGCGGAAAAGAATTCGTGAACACTACA
>DDTZ01000120.1:0-3052 GCA_002344565.1 Bdellovibrionaceae bacterium UBA2351
TTATTATCAATCATTAACGATGTCCCCAAAAACAAAAAAAGTGGGTTCTCGCCCACTCAGGGTTAGAACTAACAAAAAAATATTATAGAATCAAGCATTTATCTTTATACGAAGAGAATCGCAAGACCATTCTATAGCTCGAAAAGCGAGTCGTTTTCTCTGCGAAAATCTGTTTGAATCAGTCAAACATTAAACCGCAGTGATATTAAACAGTTATCCTCTAGCGTTTAAGTGTGAGGTTATAATTAAGAGCAGCTTTTCCATCGGGGTAATAATTACTTCGTCGCGACACTTTTACGAACCCCTGCCGCTCATAGAATCGAATCGCCGTCTGATTCCCTTCATGAACCTCAAGCCATATTTCTTCAATCTGGGGATTAGCCTGTTTCAGAGCTTCCAGCAAACGCTGACCGGCTCCAAACGCGTTCTTATCTGAATAAATCAAAAGGATCTCAATCACCGCACCGAGATCCTTAAACAGCACAATTGCCTCGAGTGACCCGCTCTCGACGCGCTGGGTTCCAAAAAGATAGCTGCTGCCTTTGAGCTCATCCATGATGGAATCCAGTGTCCAGCTGACGCCTACAATTAGGGACTGATCCCGTGAGCTTAGGATGGCGGCGATGGCGTCTTTATCCTGAAATGTAAGGGGCCGAAATACCATGGAGGCCTTAGCTTTCATTCGTGTAGTTTTTAACTTTGTATTTCTTTTTAATGATCTCAAACCAGGCTTTAAGTCTTTCTTCTAACTGCTGCTGACTTAAGAAGGTTTTGATGTTTTCTTTAAATTGAACAAATGGCACTTGGCCAAACTTCAAACGGTTTTTATCAAAGTAATCTTTGGCTTCAGAGTCTGTAATAAAACCCTTCATCGAATCTGATTTCACACGAATAAAACGTTTTGCGACTAATTTGCGCTTTAAAAAACGCTCTAGCTCTGAGTTCGTAACCTGTAGATTCTTCCATTCTTTGGATTGAGCCATGTTTTTTTGGATTGTATCGACACCGTCTTTGAATTCTTGATCACTGACCTGATCAAATTCAAATAAATTAGAGTCCGTTTGCACGACGATCTCTAAAAGGACTTGTCCGACCTCTACGTTAAATCTTGGATCATCCGGAGCGATCAAAACTAAGTTTTTATCTGAAGCCAGGCCCTTTTCCAACAGGTTCACGATTTGAACCTCCCGAGAGGTCACTACCTGATCGGCAGCCGTTCCAACGATCTTTGTGATCATGATGGACTCGCCCGTGACCGGCTTTTTTACTTGCCCCCGCTTAACGCTATAAATTTTGTCAGGGACTTTTTCACCGGCAGTAGAAACAGCCAAGGAAAGAGAACTCATCAATAGAAAACCAAACACCAACTTCATTACCTAATGATAAAAAAAAAACACCTGCATGAACAGGTGTTTTTCATATGAATCGTTTGATTTGGCTTTAAGTGTCTATTTATTAAAACTGAACTTTAGCAGTTACGCTGACTAAAGTAGAGTTTAACTGCTCAAGAGCTGTACCGTAGTAAGGCTGATAAGCAAACGCCGATTGGTTACGACGAGACGACAAGTTAAAGAAGTATCGATAGTCAAATCCAACCGTAAATTTAGAGTTGAACGTCACATCCGCGCCAACATTAACACCTAAATCAATCGCATGAGAGTTTGTAGACGTCTCGTTGCTAGAATTTGTGTAGTATTGAGCATAACCCGTGTTAGCCCACTGGAACGTTCTGTATGTATACTGACCTAAGCCACCTACGAATGGTTTAACCATGCCAGAGAACATAAAGTACTTGATTCCGATCGATCCAGAGTATTGATTTACATCCATATCAGGAGCCACGTAACCATTGTAGTAAATTGGATTCATTGTATAGTTAGAGAATACGAACGCTCCCTCAACCGCATAGGTATCATCATACTTAGTTCCGAAGATAGCACCCAGAGAATAGTTACCACGGATGTTCGATGAATCTGGATGATCAGGCATACCCAATAAAGCACTGAAGTACTTCGTTTCAACAGCTGTCTCTGGAACGTCTTGCTCAACTTTTAATGCCGATTGAAGTTCTTCACGAATCGCTTCACGAGTTAAAACATCTTTTTGTTCAACTGGTGGAGGTGCGATTGTTTGAACAGGAACCTGAATCACAGTCGGTTGCACCGGTTGTACGGGCTGAACTGGTTGCTGCTGCTGCTCTTCTTGCTTGTTGTTTAATTGGTCAAATTTGTTCCCAAATAAAACATCAGCACGACGTTTTTCATCGTCCAAACGAGATTGCTCAAGCTTTTCAACGATCTTCGTTTCTGTTTGGCCTTCAGCATCCATACGAGATTTTCTCATTTGGTCCGCACGAGACTCAACCATTGGCGACGCTTCCACAAATGTGGTCGGTTGCTTTTGGATCTGCTGAGTTTGAACAGTGTTCGTGTTCTGCGCATTGGCCTGAGCACTTGGCGTCGCTTGATTTAAAATATAAATCGGCTGAGGCTGTGAACCCGCGGCAGGTTGTGCTTGCACGACAACTTTCTTAGCTGGCGCTTGCGTTGTGTATAGTTGTTCTAGTTCAGAATCTACTTCTGATTCTAATGCCGCCCCTTGAGTAAATCCAACCCCTGGAATTAAAGAAAGGACCGCAAGGATTAAAAACGATTTCATAAATCTCCTCGTGGTATAACAATCCGTTTTGCATATCAGCAATCCTAAGGCCAAAAATTGTTACACATTTGTTTTTGATCTAAGTAGTTGAAGCGATTGACGATTGCGTTTGCTTGAAATTTGTTCACGAATTGCAGAACAGATAAAAAAGTGACTGTTTCCGAGACTGTTTATGAAAATATTTCTGAAACTTGGGGTTTAAGAGATGCTCAAAATGCGTGTCCAAGGGTGGCTGCAAGCATTTTAATACGGCTACGACAAGACTAAAAACGACTTAAAGATGGTTAAAAACTCGACATTGTCGCTGAAATCTCAGCGTCGGGACGAAATATTTCTTGAAAACTCAAAGATTCATAAGTACATTTCAGAGCTTCTGCTGGCCTTGTGGTGGAAT
>DDTZ01000120.1:3387-3616 GCA_002344565.1 Bdellovibrionaceae bacterium UBA2351
TTCGATTCTCCCCGGGGCCACCATTTTGCAAGGTTCTTCTTCTTACTCAAAGAGCTTTCGCCAACAGTGGAAAAAACTTGAACTCAAAAATTTATTTCCTTTTAGTCTCACTGTAAACCGAGCAAATATTGGATATTGATCATCCATTAAAGAAGTAATTGGCGAATATATTAAGTGGTACTTGTCCGCAGCGTGGACAAGTAAAACCCGATTTTATCAATAGCGATTC
>DDTZ01000120.1:3835-4110 GCA_002344565.1 Bdellovibrionaceae bacterium UBA2351
ACCCGATTTTATCAATAGCGATTCAATCGATATGATCGATGTCTTTACAAATCCGAGAAAACCTTCGGTATCAAATAGTTTTTTCAAACGACGACAATCAACTGTGAAAACGAAAAGTCTTCCAAATAAACTTATGCACAAAATAGCATCGTTTTTTTATTCGAAATAACTGTATCGGTATAAGACATAAAAAAAGCCCTCCTTGCCATCAGTTCCTCTAAAGAGGAAAATTAAAAAAAATCGATGTAGATAACTACGACACCTGTCAAATAAGG
>DDTZ01000081.1:0-5343 GCA_002344565.1 Bdellovibrionaceae bacterium UBA2351
ATATCGAAAAAGATATCGCAGCTTAGTTAGTTTTTTGTATTTATCACACATTTTTTGAATGCGGGAGCATTGGGCCGGCGGCCTCTATCGGGGCCGGCTTTGCGACGAAAAACAAAAAAAAGTATCCGTTTTGTCTGTTCTATCTATTTTCCAAGTAAAGCTGCGATATCTTTTTCGATATCTTTAGGTTCAGTATTTGGAGCGTATCGCTGAACAACATGACCGTTTTTATCAACAAGGAATTTTGTAAAATTCCATTTAATCATTTCTGTACCTAAAATGCCTGGCGCCTTTTCTTTTAAGAAACGATAAACTGGCGAAGCGTTGTCGCCATTGACATCTACCTTAGCCATAACTGGAAATGTTACATCGTAGTTCATTTTGCAAAACGATTGGATTTCATCATTCGTGCCAGGTTCCTGAAAACCAAACTGATTGCATGGGAAACCTACGATCGTAAAATTTTGATCTTTAAATTTCTTATAAAGGGCCTCTAGTCCTGTGTATTGAGGCGTAAATCCACACTTGCTGGCTACATTAACCACGAGCACAACACTGCCTTTGTAGGTCGATAATGGCACGTCGGCATTTTTTTCGTTTTTTACGGTGAAATCATACAGTGAACTCATATTGTCTCCTTAGTTTTTACGCTTTTAGCGTAGCGATAGGTATTGGCTTAATCAACACTTTATCATAAACTAAGAGCTATGAAAAAAATCGCAGTATTATATTCAGGTTGTGGACATAAAGACGGAGCTGAAGTAACCGAAGTTGTAAGTGTATTGGCTAATCTAGATTTAGCTAAAACTAAAGTTACATGTTTTTCTTTAAACAAAGATGTTCCCGTTACAAATCATTTAACTCAGACGACAAGCAAAATGGAAACACGTAATATGTTAGCCGAAGCAGCCCGTATTAGTCGTGGCCAAATTCAAGAACTTAACTCGCTAGTCGTGTCTGATTTCGACGCTTTGGTGATTGCTGGGGGATTTGGGGCAGCACTTCATTTCAGCAATTGGGCTTCAATGGGAATGGACTGTGTAGTAGATCCAGATGTGAATCGCGCGATCGTTGAGTTTCATAAAGCCGAAAAACCGATTGCGGCTGTATGTATCGCGCCTATTTTGTTGGCAAAATGTCTAGCTGGTAAAGGAATTACTATCACTTTAGGTCCCAAATCAGATAGCTTTAGTCAGTTAAAACGCTGGGACGTGGACGTTGTGGAGTGTCCGGTTGATGATTTTATTACTGATCGTGATAATAAGATCATTACAACCCCGGCATTTATGCATAATACAAGTTTTGGACCTGTGTTTAACGGTATCGGAAATATGATTAAAGAATTAGTCGAAATGGCTTAGGGAAAGTTATGAGCGCAAAAAAAGTAGCATTGATTTTTGGTGGAACTTCGAATGAACGTTTGGTTTCTGTAGCGTCAGCACAGAACGTGGTTAATTATTTTCAAAACCCCGACATATATTTTATCAATTTAGAAGGGCAGTGGTTCAAAATTTCTAAAGATGAATTGCTAACGCATAAAAATCCGTTTGTACAAGAATTCAAACCACAATCGGCACCCGTTTCAAATGATTTAAATGGAATGGTTGAATTGTTAAAAGGTAAAATCAGTTTCTTAGCATTGCATGGGACTGCGGGTGAAGACGGTACGTATCAAGAGTTTTTTGAAAAACACAAATTGGCGTACACAGGCTCTAGCGCTAAAGCTAGTCGCCTTTGTTTTAACAAAGCGAAAACTAAAGAAGCTGCTCGTGCGCAGAACATGTCATTAGCCAGCGAATTACTAGTGCATTTTGGCTCTGTGGAATCGGTTAATAAATTGAGGAAATTTTTCTCTGATAAAAAGAAAATTGTTTTAAAGCCAAACGCGAACGGGTCTAGTTTTGGTCTATTTATTGTTTCATCAGAAGCAGATCTTGAAAAAGCCATTAGCGAGATCACAAAATCTTCAGAACACGATTATATGTGCGAAGAATTCGTTGTAGGCCGCGAAATTACAGTAGGAGTTTGGGAAACGACAAATGGAATAGTACCATTGGCGCCAAGCGAAGTTCTTTTAGAGGCCGGTGCTAACTTCGATTACCAAGGCAAGTACTTAGGTCGAGGGAGTAAAGAAATCACACCGGCTGATCTTAACTCTGTTGAAAGAAAAGCCTGCCAGGATCTGGCTTTACATGCACACAAAAGTTTCGGTTGTTTAGGGTACTCGCGTACGGATATGATTTTAACCAATCGCGGTCCTGTGTTTATCGAAACAAACACTCTGCCGGGTATGACAAAAGCGTCTTTTTTTCCGCAGCAACTTGAAGCTGAGAAAATCTCCTTTCAAAATTTTATCGACGAATTGCTGGTTTCTGCTGAGAACCGGTATCACGTCTAGGTATCACAAAGTCTAGAAAATTTTCGGCATCGGTTTTGCTTTAACTAGTTTCAACACTTGAGTTGTCTGAATTTTAGGAATCATAAAATTCTTGGACAGCATAAAATGGATTTTTTGAAAGTGGGGAAGCAGTGGAAGCAAAGAAATTAAGATATTTCGAAAATATTAATCACCCGGTTCATTCCGAGTTTATTAAATCACAAAATCATTGTGTGCTCTGTGATACGGAATTAGAGATCAATCACGTTGCTAGTGATGATTCTAAGACGATCAAAGAGGAAGCATTTTGTCCTCAGTGCACTTTGAAAACAAGAAATAAAATTTACTTACTTAACTAAACTACTTAGGCGCTTTTCTACTGTCCGACGCGTTCGCTGGTTCTGTTCTTTTTAAAAATGGTCTGTAAACAGACTCTGGCCTGCTATTATTTAAAGCAACCTAGACGACATTTTTTTGACTGACTGTCAGGAATCATAGTGGCGGAAATTTGTCTGGCCTCTCGTTAGTCTGGATACGAATTCAATGGCACTTGTGCGGGTTTGAAAAATCATCAATAATTAAACAATGCTTGTTTCATTTCTTGATAGCGTAAAATACGTGGGTCATTTAGTTCCTATTTCTTTCTTACGTATTTTTTTAGGCTACTATTACTTACAGTCGGCGATGTTGAAATATACGTCTGACTTTTTGAACAAGCCAAAAATCGCGGAAACGATTTCGGAATTCTTACCGTTAAGTCAGGCGCCGGAATGGTATAAAGTTATCATTACAACACAAATGATTCCTCAATGGCAGATCTTGGCATTTTTGATTACTGGTTTTGAGTTTGCAATTGCGATTTCATATCTAATTGGCTATGTGGTACGTCCCGTTGCCGTGCTAGGGGTGCTTCTGTCATTAAATATGATATTTATCATGGGGCCAGCGTTCGAAGATTTAAATAAGACATTTCTAGCGTTGCATTTTGTTATGGCTTGGATTGGTGCTGGACGCTGCTTAGGCGTTGACTACTATTTTTATAAACGCCGTCGTGGATTGTGGTGGTAGATGCAGCATTTTATAATTTTCATTTTTAGCATTTTCTTCGTTCTTGTCTTGAGTTTCTTTAATCGCAAGTCTGTAGTTGATGAAACTCAAAAAACACTTCGTGTATATGGATACTCTTCGTTTACATCTAAATTAGGACCTGGTTACGATTTAAAGAAAAAATTCGAGCAGATTTGTAATTGTAGAGTTGAATTTGTTGAAGCCGCAGACTCGGGAGTTCTATTACAAAGAATTAAACTTGAGGGTGCGACGTTAGGTGCCGACTTAGTTATTGGTTTGGATCAATATGATTTACAAAAAGCTTTATCTGAAATCAATTGGCGGAAGCTAGATTTTTCGCAATTGGAAATTGATGAAATCATTCGCCCGGCGTTATCTAATAGTTACTTTGTTCCATTTGATTGGGGCGTGATCGCATTTGTTGGTCGAAAAGAGGATCCTCTGCCGGCGCCGAAATCGTTAAAAGATTTATTAAAGCCTGTTTATAAAAATAAAATAGCGTTGATGGATCCGAGAACGTCATCACCTGGCATGCAGTTTTTAAGCTGGGTATACGATGCTATGGGTAAAGACGAAGGCGAAAAATACTTAGAACAAATTATGAATCAAGCTCATAGCTTTTCGCCATCATGGTCGACAGCTTATGGATTCTTTTCAAAGCGCCAAGTTAGCTACGTGCTTTCCTATTTAACATCGCCGCTGTATCATCAAATGATTGAGAACAATCATTCTATTGAAGCGTTTAAATTTTCCGAAAAACATCCTATCCAATTTGAGTTTGCTGGTATACCTTTGGACTGCAAAGAATGCAGTTTGGCCGAAGAGTTTATTAATCTGATGCTATCGGATGAGGGACAGAAAGTTATTATGAATAAGAATTTTATGTTTCCAGTTATTAAATCTGCGCAAGTAGGGACTCCGTTTGAATCATTGGCGCAATTTAATCATCTCGCGCAGTTTAAGATCCCGTCGGTTTCTGATGTCGATTTTCTAATAAAATCGTGGACGTCAATTCGACGGGGCGATAAAAATGCAAAATAGAAATCATCTCCAGTCGATATCGCAAGGATTGCTTTTTCTATTTATGCTGAGTCCTTTTTTAGTTCTATTCTGGCATTTTCAAATAGCTGCCCGTTGGGACTGGGGCGAATTTTTATGGGCCCTGAAGAACTCGATCTGGCAAGGGTTCTGGTCTGGCGTTCTGTCGTGTATTGGTGGTTTGTGGTTAGCGCTGGGTTTAATATTTTGTGAGAATCGATTTTCCCGTTGGTTTAATTTTAATATTTTTTTTCTGCTTCCGAATTTCTTGCCGAACCTATTTGTCCTGATTGGACTCATGAGTTTGATTGATCCGTTTCCGATAGGCTCAATCGGGGTAGTGATCGTTCATGCATTTATCAATTTTGGATTGTGTGGGGTGATTTTAAAAGAAGTCATGAAGGCTAAGTTATCCAAGTTATCCGATGTGTCGTTTATTCTGGGGTCTAGCCAGTGGCACTTTTATTCACGTGTACTGTGGCCCCTGATTCGCAAAGATATTCTCCAGGTTTTTTTTCTAGTATTTGTGACGACGTTTAGTAGTTTTGCTATACCGCTTGTAGTTGGCGGAGGTAAAGGGATCAATTTAGAAATTCTCATTTTTGAAAAAATGAAGATTTATAATGATTGGAGTACAGCGGTTTTAATATCAGGAATTCAATCATTACTACTTTTCGCGTTCTCGCTAGTAAACTTTAACGCCACTACCGTAGTGGACGTAAATCCGCATCTGCAAAGTCGCTTTTTGGAATCGCGCTTAAGTTTTTATCTTTTTTTCTTTTTATACTTGGTTTTCTTTTATTCATACTTCAGTGGTGTGTGGGAAGGTATCAGTAGCTGGGCTGATTTTGAATTGTACT
>DDTZ01000081.1:5734-7660 GCA_002344565.1 Bdellovibrionaceae bacterium UBA2351
AATGGCTATGTAGCACCAAGTACTGCATTGATCGGTTTTGCTTTCCTAGTGATAGGACCGAATACCTCATTGTATATCTTGGCGAAAATCATTTTAGGTTTAGCGTTAAGCTACGTTATTTACTTATATAAAATGGGCTACGGTAACTATCTGATCGAGCTTCAACGCTATAAAGAAAAAGCAAGTTTGCTGGGAGCGAGCGATAATTTAACTTTTTGGAAAGTTATTTTTCCATTAACCCATAAACGTATGTTTTTGTATTCGGGAATAGCTGCTTTTTGGGCAAGCGGTGATTACAGTATTTCAAAAATGATTGCGAATCGTGATATTTCTTTAGCATTGCTATCTGAAACATTCTTAAGCCACTACCGCATTGGATTTTCTTCATTATTGTCATTTATTTTGTTAGTATTAGGCTTGGTAGTGTTTCTAGCATTCCGTGGAGTACAAATTGTCGTTAGTCGAAAAATTAATTATTGAATACAGTGATTTTTCAGTACGTATTGAAAAGTGGGAACTGCTAGATTCCGGAGTTAACGTGTTAAGAGGGCCATCGGGCTCAGGAAAAACGAGCGTATTTCGCGGTCTTCTGGGTCTAGAAAATGTAAAAGAGTGCAAGTGGATGTTCGGTGGTGAAGACCTTGGTCGTTTATCTCCCGGTCAGAAAAACATTGGAGTGGTCTTTCAGACATATGATCTGTTTCCACATATGACAGCGTATGAAAATATCCATTTTGCGGCAGAAGCTAAAAAAGTAGATAGCGCGAGCTTCGAACGTCAGTTAGAGAGCATGGCTAAAAAACTACGAATCGACCATTTGCTGAATAGAAAAGCGCCGCTATTATCGGGCGGTGAGCAGCAACGAGTCGCTCTAGCCAGAGCCGTAGTGGGCAACCCCCGCATGCTGTTCCTAGATGAACCTTTCTCGGCACTAGATGAAGAGTTAAAGCAAGAAAGCCGCGAACTCGTTCGCGATTTTATCAAAGAACAAAACATCCCAGTCCTTCTCATCACCCACGACATACGCGACGTAGACGTCCTAGGCGATAAAGTCTTCGAAATCAAGAACGGCCAGCTCGTTTAAAAAGTACCTGGCCAATTTACAACCTGGCACCTTTTGTTGCTTGATTGGACGGAATGAGATAGATAGCGAGTGTGGAAAAGCCAAAAATCAAAATTAGATTTACAGTTTCTTATGATGGTACAGACTATTGTGGTTGGCAAAAGCAGAATCACGGCCATGTGAAAAGCGTAGCGTTTGTACTCGAAGAGGCTCTTTCTAAATTATTAAATGAAAAGATTGGTTTGTATGCGAGCGGGCGCACCGATGCAGGTGTTCATGCTCTTAATCAGGTTTGCCATTTCGAGACGACTAAACCAGAGGCGTTCTTTTTTAATATCGATTTTTGTTGGGCTGTAAATTCGAAACTCCCGCATAGCATTGTGGTAAAGGATGCGTGGATCGCGCCGCCTGAGTTTCACTCAACGCTGTCCTCAGAATATAAAACCTATCGTTACATTGTTCGTAATAGCAATCGCCCATCTCCGATGCTTCATCGGTATGCCCATTGGGTACGCAATCCTGTGGATATCGATTATTTAAATTCCCTTTGTGATTTATTAGTAGGCACAAAAGACTTCAAAAGCTTTCAATCGGTAGGCACCGAAGTCGCCCATACAGTGCGCACTATTTACAAAGCTCGATGGGTTCAGAAAAAAGAGGGGACCCTAGAGTTCCGAATTACAGGAAGTGGCTTTCTAAAACAAATGGTGAGAAATATAGTCGGTACCCAACTACATCTTGAAAGAACCAAGAAAAAACCAGAAAAATTCAGTGAAATCATAGGCTTAAAAGATCGCACGAAAGCGGCGGCTCCGGCCCCCGCTCAAGGGCTTTATTTGTGGAAAGTTTATTATCCTTTGGAG
>DDTZ01000075.1 GCA_002344565.1 Bdellovibrionaceae bacterium UBA2351
ACCTGAGCACACAAAACCATTCATGTTTTTAAAGTTCTCATTTCGATCTTTTTGAGTCAGCCATAAAAAATGAGATTGCGATTTCAGGTTGCATTTAATTTTACAAAAGTAATACGACTCATCTGTTGTGTTAGACAGCTGAGCAATTTTGCTTTCGCCTATTTCCGCTAGCGCAAGTTTATTTGCATTCGCGCCTTTTAGATCTTTTAAATAAATCTTAGAATCGACGACGGCGTGGCATTGTCCCTCGGCTAAGGTAGGTTCCGTCAGGTAGCGTGTATTTAATGCCTGAGCAAACAGTGTGGAAGGTAGAGTAACAAGTAGAAGTGTAATAGCGGCAATAGTCTGTTTCATGGGCTAGTTTTACCGCAAGAGTGATAGGCTATCTATATCGTGAAATACGACAGGAGATTTTTACAAAATAAGGCCACTTAGGAAGAAGCTCGCCATCGAGAAGTAAATGACTAGGCCGGTAACGTCCACAAGGGTAGCTACGCCAGGAGCTGAGGCCGTCGCCGGATCCAGATCAAGCTTTTTAAGAATAAATGGCAACATCGAACCGCAGATAGTTCCCCATAAAACGACACCCAGGATACTGCAGGCGACGGTGATGGCGACGTGGAAATAGTGAGGCCCATATTGGCTTTCTTTATTGGGCCACAATAGGATTCGAATAATACCAAGAGTTCCCAAAAATGTGCCTAATGCCAAACCGCTCATTATTTCGCGACTTAGGACACGCCACCAATCACGTAAACGTACTTCGCCTAGCGCCATTGCGCGAATGATCAGTGTTGAGGCCTGCGAGCCCGAATTACCACCACTTGAAATAATCAAAGGAATGAAGAGAGCTAAAACGACGGCACGTTCAATTTCTGATTGGAAAAAACCCATTGCCGAAGCGGTAAACATTTCACCGATAAATAGAATTCCCAGCCAGCCCGCCCGTTTACGAATAAGTTCGAACAAAGAAATTTTTAAATAAGGCGCATCGAGAGTTTCAACGGCACCTAATTTTTGGATATCTTCCGTCGCTTCCTCTTGGATCGCGGATGTTACGTCATCGAACGTAACGATACCCTGCATTTGACCGTCATCATTAATAACAGGTAAAGCCATCAAGTTTTGTTGCGAGAAGATACGACCGATTTGCTCTTGATCCAGATTTACTGGAATTTTGATGACATCGGTTTTCATAATATCACGAACCATTTTGCTAGGGTTTGCGGCGAATAATTCTCGGAAAGAAACTACACCGAGCAATACCTGATTGTTGTCCAACACATACGCATAGTAGATCGTTTCGACTTGGGTTTTGGCTTGAATACGCAAGTAGCTGATCGCTTCGTCCACAGTCATGTCCGGTCTTAAACGGGCATAACGAGAACTCATTAATCCCCCGGCATTGTCTTCGGCGTAGGCCAGTAGGGCTGTTACTTCACGGCGAGTTTGAGGGTCCAATAAATTTAAAATTTCTTCTCGGCTGTCTAGTCCGATTTCTTGAATTACGTCCGCTACGTCATCAGGAGCCAGCAAGCGCACCCAAGAGCGTTTTTCAAGCGCCGCGAATTCAGAAATTAATTCGGCTTGGTCATGAGTGGTAAGACTTAAAAATAGTTCTTCGGCTTCTGTGCGAGGGAGAGCTGCAAATTTTTGGCGACGTTCACCGATGGGAAGGGCTGTCCATGAAGTGGCCAAATTGATGATTTCGTTTTCAGGGACTTCTTCTAACGTATGGATATTTTCTTCAGTATTTTCTAAGGCGTCTTCGTTAGTAGGGATGTCCTGTTTTTGATTGTCTTCCATCGATACTTCTTTCGGTATTTCAGCGGAGAGCCTTTAGAAATTTTTAGAATTAATAGCAGATTATTATCGCAAAATTCAAGCAGTAAATCAGCTCGGCCTTGCCCCATCGAATTTTTTGAATTCTTCGATAATGTCCATAGCTGGACCTATTTTGCGAATCTCGCCCTTATCAAGCCAAACGATGCGATCGCATTTTTCTAAGGTTGATAGGCGATGGGCAATGATGAGAACGGTTCGATCACTGAAGAATTCTTCAGTTGCGCGTACCATGAGTTCTTCGGAATGAGGATCCACGGAGCTTGTTGCCTCATCCAATATTACGATCGGAGCTTTTTGCAACAAGGTACGCGCTAAACATAATAATTGTTTTTCGCCAACGGAAAGATTTTTACCACGCTCTTCAATTCGGGTGTCCAGGATGTAGCGGTCCTCAACACTTGAAACATAACCCACTTGTACCAAGGTCTGCATCAGGTTAGTCTCGCTGATCTGTTGTAAGGGATCCAGGTTTTCACGAAGAGTGCCTTGAAATAGGACGGGATCTTGCGAAATGTAAGAATAATTGTAGCGATAGGTGGTCAAATCTAAATCAATAATCGGCTCTTGGCCATTGATTAAGATGCGGCCTTTTTCATACGGGTAGAGCATGAAAAGCGACTGGATCAAGCTTGTTTTTCCAGAACCTGTACGACCAATAATTCCAATTTTTTCACCAAAGTGAATCTTCAGTGAAATGCCCTTTAAAATCCAAGGTAAATCAGGTGAGTAGCGAAACCAAAGATTGTCTAACGTTAAATCCCCGGTGCCACGTGCGCTCGTTTTTGATTGCGGTGCACTCAGTTTAGATAGCATTTCAGGTGAACGAATTAGGCTAGGCAGCTGCTGTAAATATTCTGTTTTTTGTCCATACTCTAGGTCTTTATTTAAATACTGAGATAGCCTTTCAATTCCGATAACCCCTTCTTCAAGTTGTGCCAACCATTCGAAAAACATTTGAATCGTATTTCCCGAGTAGACGATTAATCCAAACGAGGCACCAATTGCACCAGCCGATATCTTTCCGTCTCTAATAAGGTAAAAGGACATGACTCCAACTAAAAGTAAAAGCAGGCTGCTTAAGGTATTCATCTGAAGTGAGAACTTCATAATCTCGACGTTAGTTTTCAATCGTTGGTTAACGTAGAACGTATCTAACAAATCAAAACGTTTACGGAACGTATCGGATCGACCACTAATTTTAATTGTGGTTGCACCTTGGGTACTTTCGGCGAAATGAGAAATGGAGGGGGATCGGCTGGCCGACAGGGCTCTGCGTTCGGTGCGTAATTTGTGAATGTTCTTTTTGTAAATAAAAAGATTTAGGAAAATAATAAACACGAGTGGAATGGCAAAGTAAAAGCTGGACGCCACAATTAAAACTAAAATACAGATCAAATCAAAAATAATCGATAAGAACTCGGCCAGAGGGCCACCAAACAAACGAAACACGGTTCCGTAATCTGATGAAAAACGAGTAATAATTCGTCCTGCTGGGTTTTCGTCGAAAAACCGTATCGGAAAACGAGATGTTTTAAATGTTACCCAATCATAGATAGAAGACACCGCATAGGCCGAATAACGCGAAAACAAGATCCTAAAGAACAAAGTAAACCCAAAGCCGGCCGCGCACATAATTCCCAATAACGTAAGATAATCTTGGTGGCTCCATCCTTCAAACTGAGGATGGAGTGTGCATTGTGCGGGAGCCTTACAAAGTGAATCCACCCAGTAACCGATAATATTGGCTTGTCCTAAAATTAAAACACGGCCTGCCAAACCCATAAATAATGCAATATATAACGCCTTAGTATATGGGCGATATGCCTTTGATAGCGTGTCAAATACAGCTCGCGAAAACTGCTTTTCCGATTCTACCTTCTCTTCAAACTTCATACGCCGTCTCCATTATCTTTTTCGATAAAGTCGGGCGATGTGTTTTCTGCCAGTTGATTGCAGAACAATCTGAAATCAGCATCCTTAGTAATCAGATCAGAATAGGAACCTGAAATTTTGATTTGGCCATTTTGCATAAAATGAATAACATCAGCCGAAACAAGAAGATTCAGACGATGCGTGGTCATGATTACAGTTTTGTTTTTCCAGGCGCCATTAACAAGGTGGTTGAAAATCAAATGCTCGGTTTCTGAATCTAGCGCGCTAAACGAATCATCTAAAACTATGATATCCCGATCATCAAAAGCGGCTCGCGCGATATTGATTCTTTGTTTTTGTCCGCCAGATAGGTTGACACCGCGTTCACCGAATTCAGTTTCTAAGCCGTTCTCTAAAACAGCCATGTCTTTTTTAAACTGGGCGTGTAAGATAGCCTGAGTCACTTTGTCATCAAGGTTCTTGGGGGAGTCGTACTGTAAGAAAATGTTATCTCGCAAAGTAGTGGAAACAATCAAGCCCTCTTGGGGAACGTAACTGTATACATTTCTGAAGTTAGATACCTTTTCAGAAATGTATTTTTTATTAATCGCGTAGCGCGACCATTCACAGTTTGTTTCGCCAAGTAGAGACAGTAGCAATAGGCTTTTGCCGCTGCCTACTTCGCCAACGATCATTGCATGCTGCCCTCTAGCGATTTTAAGGGATTCTATATTTAAGATCTGTTGATCTTGGATCGAAAGCTTTAGTTTTTCGACTTCAATGATTGTTTTTGAATCCCAGGTTATTATTTCCGGCTCTTTTGACTCAAGTTTGTTTTTAGCGGATAAGAACGTTTCAATACGCGCAATACTGGTTGCCGCGTCGAATGCGAACGTGAAGAACCATGGCATCTGTCTAAACGGGCGTGTAAGGAAAACACCTAAAATCCAAAGCAGCGCAAAAATTTCGCCGGGACTCAGATCGCGTTTATAATACATCACCAACAAACTCAGTGTGACAATGTTTACTATAAATGTGAACGAAGTAGAAATGGAGTTCATAACTTGACCATTTGTAACCATTTTCACGCGGTTGCGAGTTTCAACCTCACGCTTATTGATGATTTTTTGTTCGATGATTTCCACCCACCCCAGAATACGAAGTGTACGAATGTTCTGTACCCACTCGTTCACAAAGCCTAGGCGTTCGGCAGCTAGCGTTTTGAACATATAGAAGAATTTCGATTGGCGAAATGCTAAAAACGTATTTAGGGTAGTGATCGCTATTATAACCAATATGGTGAATAGAATTGGCGTATCAAAGAAGGTAACCAAAACAAAAGGAGTAATCAAAAGAGGGAAAAATGTAGACGAGCCAGACGGCAGTGTTTGATCTAAATAAACAGTAGCTCCAGAAACATCAGTTGCATAGAGCGATACAATTTCGCCTAACGGACGACGGGTCATTGTATCTAGTTTTAAGGACAACATTTTGTCGTAAATTTTCTCGCCAATTTTTTTCTGCATGAATAAAGCTTCTTTTACACCAAGATAGTTCGTTAACTGATTTAGAAGCTGACTCATTACTAAAAAGAAGACAGCCAAAAATAGATAAGGAAGTGGGCTAGAGAAGGAAAGAAAGCTTGGTAAATAACTATGCTCGTAAATTAGAAAATCAATGAAACCTTTTTGGAAGTAGGGCGACAGAATGCCAAGAATTGCTGATAGAAATGATATAGCTAAAATCAGTACGCGGTACGACATTCTATTGAATAAAACGTACTTAGTTAAAGAGCTATACTCGCGCATGTCGCCTCAACCAACCTGTGAATGTGTAGCGAGGAACTCGAGCCTCTAAAACCTCGTGGTGAAACATGTCACTACGGAATAACACAAATGTGCCGCCTCGGGGAGCCACTTGAAGAATTTCTTGTTCAGAATTTTTAGGATCGTAGATGACAAGTTCGCCGCCGTCGCCGGGTTGCCAATTAGGATTTAAATAGAAAATAAATGTAAAGAGTCGGTTGTTTAAACCTGTGCCATTATCAATATGTTTTCCGTAATGAGAACCAGCCGGATAAATCGAAAAGTGAGCCTCGATGTCGTCAATAGGCACTCTAAAATAATTTTTTAGTTCAATGGAAAAATCATGCAACCACGTGCCTATGGATTGCGTCTCGTTAATAAATTCGTGAACCCATAGAATTTTATCAGATCGGATGTTTGTGTTTTTTACCTCATGGCCTTTTTTTCCGATAGAAGAC
>DDTZ01000158.1 GCA_002344565.1 Bdellovibrionaceae bacterium UBA2351
AAAAACCTAGCAGCTGACTTTTTTTATTTTGGTTGAACTTTTAGCATTTTGTTTACTTCGGCTACGTGGGCTTCTTCTTCTGTGATCATTTCACGTGCGTACTCTTCTAGGAAAACGGATTTACCCTCTACTAATTTTAATAATGTGTAGAGATTATTCAACTGAGTTTCTTCGTGATCTAGGCTTTCTTTTAAGATGTCGTTTAATGAGTGTTTTTCGGTTTCGATTAACTTACCGATTTTTAATGAAGGATGTCCGCCCAGAGTTGTAATGTGCTCACCCGCTTCACTTGCATGAGTTAGTGACTCTGATGCTTGATCACGCAGCCATTTAACTATAGGGATACGATTGTGACCAAATACCATCAATGAGTAATGCGTGTAACGAACTACACCCGCAAGTTCACATTCTAGAATTTTATTTAATATGTCGATCGCTTCGTTTACCAACTTTTTATCTTTTAGCATCCTTCACTCCTTTTTTTTAGTTAGAAACTGATGGTTTTTTATTCATCTTACTTGAAACCCAAGGCCAGATGATCGGAATTAAAGATACACCAATGACCCCAAAAATTACGATATGGAAATTACGTTTCACCGCTGGCATATTTCCGAAAAAATGACCCGCTAAAATAAATGTGAATACCCAAACCAGTCCGCCAACAACATTATAAGTAAAGAATTTGCGGTAATTCATTTTGCCCACTCCCGCAACAAAAGGCGCAAATGTACGAACGATCGGTGCAAATCGGGCCGCGACGATCGCAAATGCACCCCATTTTTCATAAAACATCTGAGTTTGCACTAGATATTCACGTTTAAAAAAACGTGATTCGCGTTCAAAAACCTTATGGCCTAAGTATTTGCCAATATGATAGTTAACTGTATCCCCTAAAATGCCCGCAACACTTAACGAAATTAGCAAAGTCCACAAATCGAGTCCGCCATCAATTACGGTAAAGGCACCCAGAGCAAACAACAATGAGTCCCCAGGCAAGAACGGCGTCACTACTAAGCCCGTTTCCGCAAAAATCACAAGGAACATTAAAACGTAAATCCACGGGCCGAACATCTGAATCCACTCGGCCACGTGCACATCAAGGTGTAATATTATATCTAACAAATGCATCATATGCGAAATATCATCTAATAAGTAAAAACATTAGCCAAGGTTTATTTACGGTCTTTTTTGTTTTTGCGACACGGAAAACCTAGCAACCGATAGCCGCAGTTCATATACTATCACTATGACCATGTTTTTTATTTTTTTGTTACTGTACTTAGGAGTTCAGTTCTTTATCGTCTATGTGATTTCCAAAAAAATCAAAAGCGAAAAAGACTACTTAGTCGGCGGTCAACAAGTCCCTACGTTTTTATTGATGTTCTCGTTATTCGCAACCTGGTTCGGGGCAGAAACATGTATCGGCACCTCGGGAGAGGTTTACGAAAAAGGTATTTCCGGAGGCCGATCTGATCCCTTTGGTTACACACTATGTCTTTTGTTTTTAGGGGTATTTGTAGCAAAAAAAATATGGAACTCAAACTACACGACATTAGGTGATTTCTTTAGACACCGTTTTGGCGAACACGCAGAAAAATTAGCATCTGTCCTGCTGCTTCTGTCTTCGGTCGTTTGGGGGGCTGCCCAGTTTAGAGCTTTGTCTCAAGTCATTTCAAGCAGCACTCAACTACCACTGAATCTAACATTTGGAATCACATTTATCTTTGTCGTGTCGTACAGCACATTGGGTGGTTTATTGGGCGATATCTACAACGACTTTATCCAAGGTTTAATTTTAATATTTGGACTGAGTGTTTTGATTTTCACGATCCTCTACACCGAAGGCACTGGTGTCTTGCTAGAACAAACTCCAGAGCGCCTGAGTTTTCTGACGGGAGATGAAACGATCTGGAGACGAATCGATCGCTGGGCCGCACCTGTTTTAGGCTCCCTAATTGCGCAAGAATCAGTATCCCGACTGCTTGCGGCCCGCTCCCCGCAAACGGCGCAACGATCCGCCTATTATTCAAGTGCTCTTTACATTGTTGTAGGTTCAATCCCAGTATTGTTAGGCCTCTTGGGACCGGCCGTTCTTCCTAACATTACAGACAAAGAACAGTTTCTTACGTTGCTTTCCCAAAAATATCTAAGCCTCCCTTTACAATATCTAGTCACCGGCGCCTTGGTTGCGGCCATTTTGTCGACAGTAGATAGTATTTTGCTTTCAGGTGGCGGAATACTATCTCATAATTTAATTCTACCCATGGTTAAATCCCCGCTAGAAAAAACAAAGCTTCGCCTCAATCGACTGGGTGTTCTGATTATGTCAGGAAGTGCGCTGACGATCGCATGGTTTTCTGAAGGCATCTATCAGTTGGTTGAGAGCGCTTCTTACTTGGGAACCTCGGGATTATTAGTTGTATCTCTATTTGGCCTTTGGACGTCTTTTGGAAAAACCAAAGCTGCAATTACAACCCTTACAGTGGGTTTATTTTTTCACCCGATTGCAGACCGGGGACTTGAACTTGAGTCCCCATTTTTGATGACAATTACTTTATGTGTGTTTATCTATTTAACGATCGGATTCTTTGAACGAAGGCCCGTAACGGCACTAGCCGTTTAGAGCCCACGACAACGGCCTGTGTTCGTAACGACGTTACTTGCATAACTCGGAATACTACCTAAGGTCATACTACCGATCACGCTTCCCGATGCGACCACATTAAAGGGACTAAATACGTACGTCGTAACACCACAACTGATGTTGCCACCTAATACACCGATCGAGGATGAGGGCGTAAAGGCAGCCGTTGCACTGCGAACAGCACCAAATGAGTTATTTGTACTCGTTCCCGTATAGGCGAACGAGTTCTTGCTAAACTCAGTCACATTGTTATTTCCATCAAACAAAATACCTGGCGCGATCGCAGATTGTACAAACGTGTTTCCGATCATTGTGAGCGTAATCGTAGTGCCTGATTCAAATAGGGACATTAAAGACGTATTCGCCGCCCCCGTATCGGCGAGCACCAAATTGCTATCAAATTTACCGCTCAGAAATTTACCTTCGATGCGAACAATTTCACTGGCCGCATTTCCAGGCGCTTCTCGCACGAAGCGCGAATTTCTGATTATATTATTATTTCCGGTACTGGTTGAGGTATTATATACCGCTAGCGCCATACCGTAGGTTGTTTTCATTAACGAATTATTGATCTCGACTGTATCGCCACCACTTCCGATTGAGTTATTTAGTTTGATCCCGTAACTGCCACTGGCAGAAACAGCGATTTCAGCCTCACTAATTTTGATTCGGCTAGCTGTTTCTAGCAATATACCATAACTCCCTGTGCCTGCCATCGCAGCTTTCACGTTACGAAGTGAAAAACTTAAATCTAAATCATTGGCAATATTCAAAAGGTAGAAGCCAATGGCTGATGAGCTAGCTGAATTCACATTTACATTATCGATATATACGGTGGCAGTTGTCGAAGCCACAACTGAGTCCGCTCTAAACCCAGTTGAACTAGCCGGCACGCCGCCCATCTGAATATTAGCGATATAACGGTTTTCTGCGATATTCACACCCGTAATATCAAGCACATTCCCAGCAAAACCCGCGCTCGATAAGACACTCGTACCACTTGAGTGACCGATGATAGATTGTCGAACACTATCCAAAGAATAACCTGTCGAGCTTGTTTTATTATAGACCGTACTCGCAGGGATACACAAAACTTGAGCATTTAGCAATGTCGCCGCTGCTATAGTAGAGGTACCCGCTGGACCAACAGCTGTGCAGTTAATCACCTTAAAATTTGGTCCATACATATGAGTAGAAGAAACAGCGACGTCTTGAGTGTTGTACCCAGAATACGAAAAACGAACGTAACGTGCCGTATTTCCACTCGCATTCGCAGCTGTCCATTTATACTTATACGGAATGGCAGATCGATCGACTTCCGCAGCCGTACATGATGAAAAACCGGTACCTGAGGTCGCCGAACATTGCACATCTTGCAGGCCTTCGTACTCGGCCCAGAGTGGAATTTCAAGTACAGACCCTGAAACCAAAAATTCATGACTGCCGACAATGTTCGCGCCTGAAAAACTTGGCGGATTGATCATGACCCGATTATTTGACGGCGCCACAACATCGATCCACGCCACACTCACACTGCCGGACGCAATTCCATTTAGCTTCAATGAGCCGCTATCAATATAAATCGGCATCTT
>DDTZ01000102.1 GCA_002344565.1 Bdellovibrionaceae bacterium UBA2351
TACAAAAAGTGGTGGTTTATCACCCACTGAAGGTTTTGCGATTAACAAACCAATCGTCCTTTTAGATGTATACGGTGGTCATGAACGCCACAATGCCAACCTATTTGAAAATTTAGGTCTTGCGGTTGTTAACCGTGATCAAAACACGATCGGTCGTGATGTAGTTGCGTTGTTGAACAATCCTGAACAACAAAAATCAATGTTGGAAAAACAAGCTGAATTTAAAGCTAAGTACAACATGGATAAAATCACAGACTTTGTATTAACTCGCGAAACTCCAGCTCAAGTAGATTCAAAAACTGTTGGCGTTGAAAACGGGATTGCGGTTAAGAATTTCGATAAAGCGTTAAGTGCTATGGATAGGGACTTCCCGGCTGATGTGGAAATCATTTTAAGCTACGGTAAATCTGATTTAAAGAAACGCTTCAAAGGTGACACTAATCCATTCGGACACCTTGCTATTAAAATTGATGGAACGGTATACACATTAAATGGTCGTGCGGTTCAAGGTGTTGAGCCAGAACTGGTGCACAAAACTGAGCTAGCGAAATACTTATACAGTGTTGAGCGTTTCGTTACTAACATGGAACATACAGATGCATTCGGTAATTCTTATGCTCGTGACAATATTTCTATTAAAGTTCAAGGCGTAACACAAGAACAGAAAGAAAAAATGAAAGCCTACATCGCTGAAGTAGACCAAAAGTTTGTTCAGGATGGTGTTGGTTACAATAAAAAAACGTTTAACTGTGCCGATCTAGTTAAAAACATTTTAGAACGTGGTGGTCTAGTGACAGGTGCTAAGCCTCGTAGCCCGACGTTTCCACTAGATGTTTTGACAGAATACAAAAATTTATTTGAAGCCGATGCGCGTTTTAAAACTGAGATGGTTCACTATCAATATGTTCCAAATTCAGAAAATTTCTATAAGCCTTTACGCTTTCCATTGTCTCCGTATCAAGGGTTAAGAACTGTAAAAGCGTTAGTTAACCCGGAATCATTGGATCCATTCGAGCGCTTGATTGGTAAGCGTGTGGCTGTCGGCATGGATAACAACGTTTATTACGACAATATTAGTAACTACTCTGCAAGCGAAAACAAAGAAGCCCTTGAAAAAACTCAAGCGGCTCAAGATTCGCGCTTAAAGTTCTTTGAAAACTACGAAAAGATGTTAGACACTTTGGATGGCCATATCAAAAAATTCAAATTTGATAGCGAACAAATCCAAAAAGACCTTCAGATCATTTCTAAAGAATACACAGTTACAGAAATGAGTGATGTTATTAACAATAGCATCAACGAAAAAACATTCCCTGATGCGGATAAACGTGAACGTGCAGTAAAACTTCAAATAGGTTTCGCCGAGTGGGAACGTTTACAAACGACGTATCAAAAGAAAATGGATGAGTACATCAAGAATGAAATGGACTACTTGATTATTGGTACTCAGACTTTAATTAAAGTTTTATTCGAGGAAATGAAAGTTACATTCCCTAATGAAAAATTAGTTGATGTAACGACGGCTTTAAAATCAGCTGAAGCCTCTTACAAAACTTACATTGCAAATCGCGAAAATATTGGAGTACCTTTAGATGGTGTTAATCGCACATTCCCGTTCCGTAAATTCTTTGGCGAGGCAAAGACTGTGATCGATACCTACAACCAATTGACTGGTAGACAAGCGACGTCTCAACCGGAAGTGATAACTTGGAGAACTAAAGCTAAACGTATGTTCTCGTTCACTACGGCTCTAGGAAAAATGTCGCCCCAAGTAGTAAAACTTGTGTTTGCAGTATTCGGAAAAGATCGCTCGGCCGAAGGCAAAACACCTCTTTCGACTGGAATTTCTGAAACATTCAAGAGTCTGGCGAATGCATTTGGTGTGACAACTAAAATTGCTGGTGTAGAGGGACTACAGCAGATTATTAAGGCCAACCCACTTGGAACTAAAACGGTGAACATTATAGCGCCTAATCATAGTCATCCGATCTATGATGCGATTTTAATGGCATCGTTAAATCTTCCTCACCACTTGTTAGTGATGGCGACAGATCAAATTGTGCCAGGTAAAGTCGGCAACCGTATGGATGCAAACAAGAGTATCGTGACTGTAGGTCGTGGTTCTGATTTGCCAATCCAAAAAATTATCGCGGAACTTGAACGTGGTGTTTCTAACAATATCATGATCTATCCAGAGGGCAGTATCGCTTCAGGTATCTATGATACGCGTCCTGCGCGTGAAAAGTTTGCTCATGGCTTAGTAAAAGAACTTGTTGAAAGAGGATACAAAGTTAATATCGTTCCGGTTTCTTACAAGAATGCTTCACGCTTCTTAAATGAAAATTCGATATCTGAATTCTTCAAGCGTTCGGCGTCAGGTGATAAGTATGGCGCGGGAACTGTATTAGAAGCAACGGTAAGCCCAGCGATCCCTACAGAAGTAGTTGATGCGATCGTAAAAAGTGGAAAGTACCATTTGTTGAATACATACTTACGTCAACACTGGTTGGCAGAACTTGGAACAATGCCTAATACTATGAGTGGGTTATTACGCTCTCAAGACTTGATCAAAAAGTTTAACGAGCAGTTCGGCATCAACATCAGAAACTTAAAAGCTAATACAAATAGCTGCATGAGTTTCTACAGTAAGTAATCTTAGCTAGCCCCATAACGTGCGGTTGCAGAGTGGAAAACGCAGTCCCTCTGCAGCCGCATTCTTTTTTCTACTCTTCTAAATACAATCATTCATAACGATAAGTTGACTTGGTCTAAATTTTTATTTTAGCCTTAGTAATGCAAAATAATTTTCCGGGGAGGTATTTTGCCTAACTTTTTGTTTAGCCTTTTAGTTGTGGTCGGATTGGCAAATTATGGTAACGCCGCAAAGAATGATTTTTGGTGGGGTATTTCTACTTCGTCGTATCAAACTGAGGATGTTGGCGCTAAACCGAGTGAACCTGGCTTTTTTAAGACCGACTGGGATGTGTATTTCGATCGCGGAAAATTAAAAGAGCCAAAAGGCGACGGCGTATTTTCGTACAGTGAATACAAACGTGATATCGCAACATTAAAAGATCTAGGCGTCACACATTATCGTTTCGGTATTGAGTGGGCCCGTGTTGAACCTGAAAAGGGAAAGTACAACATGGAGGCTATCAAGCATTACCATGCGATTGTGGATGAGTTAATAGCAAATGGAATTACTCCAGTGATTTGTTTATGGCATTGGACATTCCCGTCATGGGGTTTTGATTCTGAAAATCCTGAAGTATTTGGCTGGATGAATGCTAATTTAGTTGAACGTTGGCCTGATTTTGTTCGCTTAGTTGTAACCGAGTTTAAGGACACTGTAAAAATCTATGCGCCAGAAAACGAACCCAACGCGCAAAGCTTAGCGGGATTCTTTTTAGGAATTTTTCCTCCTGGAGCTAAGTATTCATTAAGTTTGTTCCGCAGACATGTTGATACGTCGGCCGAAGCCTTTATTGTGGCTTCGAAAATTATTCGATCGATTGATCCAAAGTTACAAATTATGTCGATCCAAAATATGATCCAATGGGAAAAAGCATGGTGGGACTTTTTTGGTTACTTCTATAATTTAGGTCAAGAGTTTAACTTCAGACATCTAGATAAGATCATCGATCATATCGATATTTTAGGTTATAACTATTACTACCGCGTGAAAGCCAGTCCGTTTCCTAACCAGCGCATAATCGATCCAGAAGGTTTAAGATCACTCACCCAGACATTGGCAGATAAATATAAAAAGCCGATGGTCATTGCGGAAAATGGTTGGCCAGATGACAAAGGTGACGTGAAGAAAGACTACATGGAACGGCATGTGAAGGTGGCTCTAGAAATGCGTGAGAAGGTAAACCTTAAGGGTTACTTTTATTGGAGCTTGGTCGACAATTTTGAATGGTCGGTGGGGTACAAAGAAAAGTATGGAATGTACAAATTTAACGCTTCTAGTAAGGCTTTGGAGCCGTATCCATTCGCTTTAGAGTACAAAAAAATCATTTTAAACGACAAAAGCGTCGAGGTTTCTAAATAATCGATAGACAAAAATAGAGTAGCTCAACTAGTGTTATATATGAATATGAGGGGAATTCTAGGTCTTATTTTATCGGTGTTAACCGCTCTATCTGTGCATGCCACAGACTTAAGTGTTGGTTATTCTGAACAAATTGTTAATCTACCAGAGAAGATTTCGCTAGCTGGTTATATACAGCGCCGTCTAGTTAAGACGTCGGCCGCTTCGTATTCTCGCTATTTCCGCGCATCCACAGGAAAAATGAACGACTCTTTGGCTAAAACCATCGTTATTGATGACGGCCGCCAATTAGTTTTTATGTCCACATTAGAAGTCATCGCGATGGAGCCAGAATTACGAGCTCATGTTGAAGATCGTTTGCGCCAACTGATTAATCGCCCATTAGAAGTTAATTTATTTGCGACTCACACTCACTCTGGCCCTGGTGGTTACGTAAAAGTGAAACTGTGGCAACAGCTAGCTACCGACGTTTACTTTGAAGAAGTCTTTAATCAATTCGCCGATAGTATCGTAGAGTCGGCGATGAACGCCTATAACTCATTAGAGAAAGTTCATATGAGTTATGTCACGGGAACGGTAAGTGACTTCATTTACAATCGCCGCGATGGTGGGTTCATTAATCCAAAGTTACATATCGTTAAATTCTTAAACAGCAAAAATAATCCTGTAGTAACAATAATTAACTTTCCGATTCATGGTACGGCACTGGGACCAGATAATTTATTAGTTAGTGGTGACTTGCCAGCAATGGTAGAGAGCAAAATGGTGGAACGAACTAAGTCCCCGTTCATGTTCTTCTCTGGTGCTGCAGGTGATATCGGGCCGAAGATCGAAGATTCGATGCCGACGTCATTTAGCACTACGATCGCGTCGTTCCCGTCTATAGAAAACATCGAGGTTTTCACAACTCGATTAACTGACAAAATTAATGTGTTCTGGAAACAGACTAATTTAGTCGAAACAAAACCAGTCATTTCGAAGTCATTCAATATTGAACTTCCACCCGCACAAGCGGATCTGGGGTCATGCATGAGATCGATTTTGCCAAGACCATTTCAATGGGTGGCTAATTTCTTTTTCAGAGTTAAATTACCAAAGGATTTAAATCGTCCTATGGAAGTGAACATGATTCATTTATCGCCGCTAACATTCTATATGATTCCGGGTGAGCCGATCAGTGAAGTGGGCGCGCAGATTGAAAAATTTAGCGTAGACAATAAATTTGAGAATCCGATGGTTATGTCTTTAGCGAATTCATACTTCGGATACATTTTAACAGATAAAGAGTTTTCTAGAGGTGGTTACGAAACATGTAACAGCTTTTACGGGAAAACATACGGCAGCTTGTTCCTTTCGGGAGTTCAAGATGCCGTCAATTCTTTTGGACTTTTTGTTAAGTCCAATCGTTTTTAGAGATCAATTACATAGTTTGAAATACAGGTTCAAATTTTAGAACTGTTAATGGATATGTGCCGCTGCTATTACCCATTGGAGTTACAAAGCCAGATAACGAGGCCGCCGTTCCTTTGCGATCTGCATTTACGTAAAGGGTGAATTTTTCTGGAGCGCGTACGAAATAGATTCTATTGAACATGCCATTTTCAACCGTTCCGATAATCTGAAGTTCTAAAGCCATAATTTGATAGTTAGATGGTGGAACCTTCACGCCGTTTGGTAAAACAGTGACTGGTTTTAAAGAAATTTGCGAGAATACATACGCCGTTCTTTGATTTGAGTTAATTACGTAAGCTGTGTAAAGAGGCGCTTGGGTGTTCATGCCCTGAACTGAAGACATGCAGAATGAATCTACATAACCGGTGCGTTTTGAATACGCCGATGAAGCCTCTACGTTTTTACCGCATGCTTGGTGTAAAACGCGACCAATGCGGTATTCTGCCATCGATGTTGCTGAAATTAATGTGAGTGCTGCTAGTGCGATAAATATTTTCATAGGTTCTCCTTTTTATTTGATTAAAATAATTTATGGATTACATAAAACATTTTAATTTTCAAACTTCAAATGAGGAATGAAAAAAGTAGAAACATTTCAAGATACAATGAAACCAGTTCCAAAAGCGAACTC
>DDTZ01000036.1 GCA_002344565.1 Bdellovibrionaceae bacterium UBA2351
GAAGAAAGAATTTCCACGGGCCAATTCGTTTGAATAAAAATGCGCAAATTCACGACTCTTAACCCTGCCGTTTTCAGTTAACATAGCTACGGTGACTACAGGAAAAGTTAATAATGCCCGTTCTCGCTCTTCGTTAAACCATTTCATAAAGAACTCTTGCAATTTTTCTATTGAATGCCATTTTGGAACATCACCATTCGGAAAAACGAATCCTTCAAACAAACTCTCGAAATAGTATTGATCATAAACCGAAATATTCCAAAATACACTTTGGTACCCACGTGCCGCCGCCGGTTGATTTAGTGAATAGACGACTTGCTGGAAGTAAGACCGAATCGCTTTTTCATTTCTTTCAAAATAGTCGTCTCCCCACTCACGGCGGGCAAAATGATCAAAATAAGTCAAAAACTCGACAGTCGCTACGGCTCCGGCAAACTGGGCGCTGACGGCAAAAATCAAATTTACGAAAGATCCACAAAATGAACTTAAATTTTGGGGTGCTTTTGATTCTCCTCCCAAAGTGGTTATTCCGTCTAACAGAAATGGATACATAGAAACAGACACACAATACGGTTTCAAAGACGTTTCATCATGAACGTAAATTTCATGAGCTTCAATTTGTCGAACATACTCGTTCGCCAGATCATCACCAAATAACTGTCGAATCTTGTTTTGTACCAACTGCCTGTTGAGTTGAATATTTATGTCTTTATGAATTTCAGACTCTAATGTGGAAATGTTTTTAGCCGTTACATTGGCGTTAGCATCCAATTTCGAACAATCTGCCGCATTTTTCCCATTCATGTAGTGATTGATAAAATCAATTTTGCCGTCAATCTGCGTTTCATTTAATCGAATCATTTAGTTCCTCCTTGTTTAGTGTAAAAAGTGAATTGAGTACTTCACCTGTAAGTACATTAACTAATTTTTGATTTGAGCGAGCCTGATCCAGGCCACCTCGGTCTTTTTGGTAGGGACCTGTTTTTAGAAAATTCAGGTGGGCCATAATTGAACTGTCGATCTGGTCGAGGCCCGTATAGAGAGCCGTCTTTAATCCCAAATTTTGAGCCATTTGAAGTCGCTCCTGAAGCTCCTTGGGATACCATTCGCCTCCCAGAAATAAAACGCATGTAATCCAACCTTCGTACGTTTTTAAATCGCTAAGAAAGTGTTCCATGGTGAGACGACCTCCAGCTGCAGGATTCCAAGAGTCTGAAGAATGGCACCCGGAACAGCGCAGCGGACATCCCGTGATCAAATAGGACAGGGAAATTTCATTAGGGATTTCTCGAAAGACGATTTGTTTTGTTAAATAGTTCATACTTAGACTTCAGATGAATCCCTACCTATAGTCAAAGACGAGCGTTTTATTACGTGGTCTACATGACGGACGTCACTAAATGTGTCGAAATTGATATCAAATATATGACCCAGATCATATTTTGCAGATCTAGACTATGCGACACTAACCAGTATGAAGAACATTGATCCTACCCTTAAACATCAACATGAAGCCATCTATTCGAAATTTAATTTAGTCCTTCAAAACTGGAAAAAGACCGATCTGGATAATTGCACGCGGGCGCTGAATGACCTTAATTTTCTTTTATCTGAACATCACGAGGCCGAATTTCAACTTCTATTTTCAAAAATTTGGCAAAACCCAAAAATCAGAGAAGGCGGCCCGTTCTGCACATATTTTTTTAATTTCTTTATGTCAGAAAAACCGTTCGTTCGAGCCGCCAGACTCATAAACAAACTTCGAAACAACAACAACAAGATCCTTGACTATGAACTATCCGATCAGCTCAAGCCTCTTTTTGAACAGAACTCTATGGTCTGCGTTCCTATTGAAGAACATTTAGCCATACGAGCTCTAGCAAATGAAATGCATCAGGTAGCTCTCGCCTG
This sequence comes from Bdellovibrionaceae bacterium UBA2351, assembly GCA_002344565.1. GTDB lineage: Bacteria > Bdellovibrionota > Bdellovibrionia > Bdellovibrionales > Bdellovibrionaceae > UBA2316. The sequence goes on from DDTZ01000036.1 coordinate 1,912, forward strand.
GGAGGAAAACAACAAAAGCTGGTTTTCCGAAGCCTTAATGGAACTTCAAGATCTAATCGAAAAAAATATTGAAAAAGAAGAAACCTGCCTTTGGGCCTTGGCGAAAAACATTGCATGAAACGAACATCATGTCCCCCAAAAGATATTTCCCTGAAATCCTACTTTTTAGGACCGCAAGCCGAAAACACCCAATTCTTGCAATCTGCATTTTTAGAAATAGTGAGTCACTATTGCAACTGGCGAAAATCACTTTTTCCTTTAGATGGAAAAGCGATTTCGCATGATGATCAGCTGCATCCGCAATTTTTAAAGAATCAAAAATCCATTCAGCTTCTTATGGAAACACTGTCTTTAAATTTTCAGAATGAAATTCCCCAATTTTCGCCTCGGTATTTAGGACACATGTTTTCTGAATTGACTCTACCAGGTCTACTTGGGCATTTTGTTGCACTCCTGCACAATCCCAACAATATTTCAAAAGAGTCTTCCCTTGTCGGTCTGAATATCGAACGTGAAGCAATCGATTCGTTAGGAAAAATGTTTAGATGGAGAAAAACCACTGGTCATCTGACTTCTGGTGGTACCATTGCCAACTTAGAAGCACTATTAAGAATGCGACACCGAATTCCATTCGAACACAGGGCCAAAGCCAAACTTCTGACATCGGCAGCGGCACATTACTCGTGGAAAAAAAATCTAAAAATTCTGGGCTATGATGATTCTGCATTGGTCGAAGTGCCCCTAGATAAATATGGTCGTCTATGTATAAAATCGTTTAAAAAAATTCTAACAGCGTCCGACTATCCCATTTTAGGAATAGTAACCCTTTTCGGATCAACTGAACGAGGCACTGTCGATGATATTCAAAAAGTGAATCACATTCTTAGTCTTCATGGTGACAAAAAAATATGGCATCACGTCGACGCCGCCTATGGTGGCTTTTTTGCGTGCGCACCCCATGCATCTAATTCATACCTAGCAAAGCAGACCGATGCACTAAGATACATCGAAAGCCTAACCTTAGACCCACATAAACTAGGCTATGTTCCCTATGGCTGCGGCGCTTTTCTCTGCCGCAAATCCAGAGACTATTTCTATTCTGATGTAGAAGCGCCGTACATCCAATTTAAATCAGCCCAAGAAGCGGGTGTTCAGTCTGTCGAAGGCTCCAGACCAGCCACTGGAGCGGCAGCCACTTGGTTAACCTCTAAGTCCATCGGTTTTAACTCAGATGGCCTTGGCCGGATTCTTAGTCGCCATTTAGAAACTAAATCTAAATTTCAGAACGAGCTCACTAAAAATTTTAAGAATCTAATTTTCACCGAAGGTTCGGATTTAAATATTCTATGTTGGACGATAAAAGGCCAATCCAAGAGTTTATCTGAAGCTAATTCAAAAGTGGACCAGCTCTTTGCTGATTTTCCTAAACAATCACTACCCTTCTATATTTCAAAAACCTCTTTGCCTTTGATAAAGAATAGTTGGTTAGAACAATTTCTAATTAAAAACGGATTTCAACTGGACACAAAAAAGTGCCACCTTGTTCGCATGACACTGATGAACCCATTTTTAATGAGCCGAGAAACCGAAGTTTCCTATGTTAAGGACTTTATAAAAACGCTAAAAGAAATGACCTTATAGGGCGCACTCAATAAGATTTCATTTTTATAAAAACCAAAAACAGATCGCTGCAATCAAGGTTGGCACAAGCGCACTTTTGAAAAGTAAAATCGGACTAATTCCATCTTTGCCAAAAGAACTATTTAAAGTACTATACCCAGCCGGGTTAGGCGCGTTCGCGATGACCGTCAGACCACCGCCCACAACACTGCCGGCTACCAACGCGTACTTTGAAAATTCAGTCAGACCTTGCACTTGACTGCCCAGATATGTAATCGCCGCATTATCAGTAAAGGCCGTTAACCCCATCGCCCCCAAATACAGAGGCAAAGCTGTCAACTGGGAAAGGATCGGCTCTAACCACCAGTTTTGGTAACCACCCAGCACGACGAGCCCGCCCAAGAAAAATCCCACTAACAATGCTTCTTTGATTTTGATTTCATCTTGATATTCTTTGGTGACCATTGCGACACCTAGGAAAAATAAGAATAGCCCCATGAACACTACTATATAATGTGATGACAGCACCGTTGCGACCAGAAACGATAAATGCACCCCTGTAACCCAAATCGGTACTTTAGTTTGATCGCCCTTCTTGTCAGGTTGAATTTCTGCCAATTCTTTTCTGAATCGATACGTCACCATAGATGTTGACAGTACCACCGCCACCATTGCCTTCCATCCGAACTGAGTAAACATAAACACAAAATCCCAATTCCATTTCGGCGCAACCATCAATACAGGCGGGGCCGCAAATGGCGTCAACGTCCCTCCGATGGATACGTTTACAAATAAAAGTCCCAGCGTTGCGTACTTTAACTCGGGTGAAATTTTTTTCTGATAAAAAGATTTTAATAAAATTAACGCCGTCACCGTCATTGCCGCCGGTTCGGTAATAAAACTTCCTAACAATGGTCCCACTGTCAGTGTTGCAAAATAAAATCCAACTGTTGGCTCCATAGGCAATAACTTACCTTTTAAGCGAATCAGTTTTTCACTCAGTATCAAAATCGGCCGGGTCGCACAGATGGTCATGATAACAAATACAAACATTGGCTCCGTAAAATTCCTAGTTTGCAAATATTCAATTGGTGCTTCCAATCCCGAAACCGCCATAAAAAATACAATAAACAGTCCCGCCCAAATACCAAATACGACCTCGACCTCACCTAACAAGTGAAACAGATTTTCACCCGGTGACCCGTCGGGAAATTTACGCGCTAATTCTTGAAAGAATTTAACTAAAAATGTGTGAATTACCGCCAGAGCAAAAAACAAAGTAGCGGAATATGAAATAATTTGTTGTTCAGACAAAAGGGTACCCTCACAAAACGGCGACCCTACCGTTCAAAACTCCAAGGGCATTTAATTATCCCAGGGACCCACTACTAGACTACAATTTATTTTAAAGCTTTGGCAATTAGTATCTATAGAAAGTCATTGTCTTCATTATGGTACCCACTATGGATGCATCTCTTGCCGCGCTTTAGCGAGTAAGTCAGATAAAACTCGAATGTTGTATTTTTGGATACCTGTCGACGGTAATGACATTTCAACCAGAGGGAAGAAGAGAATGAAATACCATAGGTCCAAATCCCCATTAGCTTGATAGGTGTGGATGTGTTGATTTTTTAAATCAGTGACGGTCACTAGAAAATTTTGTTCAATTTCACTATGATATGGAATTACGCAAGCACTTACTATTGAAATCCCCTCCCATGCTTTGAACCCTAGTCTGCGGTAGGGGGAATCTTTCTGAGCGGCATAGTCCGAAGTTTTTTTGGTGTATTGAATATGCACAGCATACCGCACATCTGGGCTGTCAGAAATCTCAAATTTATTTGCATTCAGAACTTCGGTAAAAAACTGTGTTGTTTTTCTTGTACCGCTATTGGAGTCCTCATTCGATGAGGCGATATTCCCTAAGATAACTCTCGAGCTAAAATGGACCTTAACGCGTTCGGAATCATTGGCGATGAGCATAGACGACGATGTGTCTCGTTTCGGGACTAACATACAGCCTGACATAAATAGAACAAGCGCTAGGTTCAATAACATAGATTATCCAAAATCAATCTAAAACGATTAGTATAAAGAGAGCCTCTACAAAAAGGACGACTACAATCAATGCCCCGATTTGCCACCACCATTTATCAAGGACGATTCCGACGGACATCAAAATCATACCAATAATCAAAAGCGGAATTCGTATATACCTAGATAGAATATTTCCCATGAGCACCCTCTTTCCCAATTAGCTATATTTTATAAAAGCATCCTGTGTGCCAAAATTAATCGCGCTGGCTCTATCACAAAATCCGTCTACGCCGATCGCTACCCGACAACTTGTCCAAACCTAAATTCGATTGAGCCATTTTGACCCAAAATATATGCCTTTTTGGTTGGCCTCTGTTTGCAAGTATAAAAAATCAGATGAATAGGTTTATAAGGAGGCACCTCGATGCGCTATAAAGGTCGAATAAAAAGACTCAGCAAGACGCCACTTTTTTGGCTTCTGACGTTTGTTGGAAATTTAATTATTCTTTTAGGAAGTCTTCTTCTTTATTATTTTGAATCTAACTCCACGGCCACAAAATTGGAAATGATTGACTGCGTGCTGTGGAGTACGAGCTTGACGACGACAATTGGTTACAACACCTATGCACCGCAAACACTTGGGGGAAAACTAACCGTAATATCAATGATGCTTTTGGGAACAGTATTTGTTTGGTCCTATATGGCATTCCTAGTTACAGCGCTGATTGCACCTGAATTGTCTGCTCTTGAAGATGAAGTCCAAAAAGTCGAAGACGATTTAAACAAACTCAATTCTAAAAACAAACGAACGCCGTAACCGTTTCGAAAATTCTATAGCCGGTTTTCTAGAACATCGGCAAAAGCTTTATAGACATCGATTTCTGTCAATATTCCTACCAGCTTGCCGTTATCAACAACGACCGCGCAGCCGTATTTTTTCCTAGCCATGTAGTCAACAACTTCATTTAAATCCGCTGACGGACTTACACAATAGGGATCAAATGTGCAGGCTTCCTCGACTAAGATTTTATCAGGATCGATGTCCTCAAAACTAGCCACCAGTTTAACGTCTCTATCAGAAAGTAGACCGATTAATCTTCCTTCTTTTAGAACCGGCAAGTGGCGAATGCGCATTTCACTCATCACTGCCATCGCCTGTGATAACGGACGATCATACCCCACACTTTTAGGCGCGGGGGTCATATATTTTTGAACTTTAGGTTTAGCTTTTTTCATAGATTTAGTTCCTATTTTGAGCTGCGATCACTGGATCATTAAACAAGTCATAGTGAACAAAAAAGTTGCGTGCGATGGCTAGAATTTGATTTTCAGTTGGATGATCGCATGTCTCTACACCCACCACATTTTTCGCCAAAGAGTGCGAGTACGAGCGATCTAGAAACGAGCGAAATTGAGTTTTCGCCATTCCTGGCCCCATAACTAAAAGTTTTTTGCAATTATGAATATGCTCAGCAATATCTTTAAAAAGCTCTTCATTGACATTGTGATCATGACCATTCTTGCTTAATTTTTTTCTGTGTTCAAATTCATGTTTTTTAATATGGCCTGCTTTCGATTCTGAATTGAGTTCGAAAACATGTGCCTTTGTTGTATCTACCCATAAGATATAGTCTGACATAAAATCCCTCTCCTTTAGTTAAATGCCTGCGTTTGATAAACTTTGAATAATACTACCTACTGGCGACCGGTAAATAGCGCCATAGATTTGATTTTTAACGTCCTTTAATGATGACGTATGATCATTGATAAATGCTTTTAAAAGGTCTTCTGTTGTAATGATACCTACGGCCGCGTGATCTTTAGTTACGACCAGCGCCGAAATTTTGCTATCAATCATTATTTGAGCAGCTTGAGTCAGTGGTGCCGATTCATCAATAGTTCCGATTGGCCAATTCATATACTGTTGAACAATGTCTTCTGGATTAAATTCTGGGTTTGCTGGAACAGCGACCCATTCGGTATCTAGAGGTTTGTTCATCGCACGAAGCAAATCACGATCTGATAGCATTCCTATAATTTGATTATGGCTATCCACAACAGGTAAATGTCGAGTTTTGATCTTTTTCATTAAATTGTAGGCATGATTTAAATGATCGAGTCTATTTACATAAACTACATTGTGAGATGCCTGCGGACCAACGTTTAGTTTCATCTTCGTTTCCTTTTTTGTATTTATAGATATAGCAACGAATAGACCGAGACCACGTTGACTTAAAACGCATTTGACGGCTATTCGTGTGACATTCTGTCAATGGCGCTGACGAGTTGTCTTAATATCTTGTTGCCTTAAGGCTAAATGCATTTCACGATGTGGCACAGATACTGCTCTTAGAATTAACAAATAAGGATCGCATATGATTAAAAAATTTTTAGGAAGCGAAGTCGTAACTGTTTTTGAAGACGCAACCATTCAAGAGGTAGCTCAGATCATGGATGAAAAAAGCGTCGGTATGGTGGTCGTTACCGAACGCTACTCTGGCGGAAAGCCGATCGGCACTATCACGGATCGAGACATCGTTGTAAAGGCCGTAAAGCACAATCTAAATATGCAAACTCAAAAAATAGATGACCTTATGACTCGGTATCCAATTACAGCTACAGAAAACGCTTCGATCGAAGACGCAATTAAGCTGATGGAAACAAATCAAATCAGACGTCTTTTGATCGTCGATGACTCCGGCAAAATAAAAGGCGTTGTATCTATCGACGACGTGATCGCCCTTCTTGGAAATGAAATTAATCGTTTAGGTAACTTGTGTCGTGCGCAAATAGGGACATCACAGCGCCATCGCAGCCACGATTACACAAAAATGGCATAAAATGCTATAAACGGCAGGACGAGTCGATAGCTCGTCCGCTGCGAAACGCATGAATATTATTCAGCGAAGTCTCTGCAATATTTTTCAAAGAGTCTGATGTTAAAAACGCTTGGTGAGATGTCACTAGCACATTGGGAAAGGAAATTAAGCGCGCCAGAGTGTCGTCCTGAAGAAATGAATTAGATAAATCGTGAAAGAAAATACCTTCCTCTTCTTCGTACACGTCCAGTGCTGCACCCCCAATTTTTCCGCTTTTTAAACCTTCAATAAGCGCTTTGGATTCAATCAAAGCCCCCCGCCCGGTATTGACAATCAAAACGCCCTCTTTCATTTGCGATATCGTTTTTGAATCGATAATATGAACTGTTTCTGGGTTCAACGGAACGTGTAGGGAAATAATATCAGAGTTAACTATCAGCTCCTGTAGGGACGCGTGTTTTATTTTATCGCTCTTCGATACAAAAGTGCTTTGAAATGTATCATAGACCAAAACCCTACATCCAAACGCCGCCATAACATTCGCCACAAGCCCACCGATCTTACCGGCGCCAACAATACCAACCGTTTTTCCATGCAAATCAAATCCGACAAAACCATCCAAGGAAAAATTAAGTTCCCGCACGCGGCTATAAGCCCGATGAATTTTTCTATTTAAAGATAAAATTAGGCCGACAGTAAATTCAGATACTGAATAAGGAGAGTAATTAGGCACTCGACAAACTGCAATTCCCAATTCCCCAGCAGCCTTGACATCAACATGGTTAAAACCCGCACAACGAAGCGATAAAAGCGTCACACCTTTTTTAGCCAAAATACTTAGACATCGACGATCCATTTTATCGCTAACAAATGAACACACCACATCTGTGGGTCGGACAGCTTCTGCTGTGTCCGCTGTTAGGCGAAAATCTAAATAGTCGATTTCAAAACCGTACTCGGCATTGGCAGAATCAAAAGCCCTTCGTTCAAAACTATGAGTATCAGAAAAAACTATTTTCACTTTAATTCAAATTCTTCGTTATAAAGAGGTACAATGCAGTCCCATTTCAGCGACTCGCTAATTCTTTTTCGCATCTCATCAGCGGCCGTAGGTTCACCGTGAGTGATGAATGTTCTTTTCGGTGAAATATTACTTTTCTTAAGCCATTCTACTATTTCAGTATAGTCTGCATGCGCTGAGATATTTTCTAAAGTTTTTATTTGCGCCTTAATTTCGACGTACTCACCATGTACCTTGATTTGTTTCACACCGTTAGCTAGAGCTTCTCCTCGGGTGCCGGCAGCTTGAAATCCCGTTAGCACAATGGTATTTTTCTCTTCGGGGCCAAATCGTTTCAAGTGATGAAGAATGCGCCCACCCGTCAACATACCACTAGCAGAGATTATAATTACGGGCTCTTTCTTTTCATTTAACTCTTTAGATTCGTCCACAGTTCTAACGTATTTTGCAACATTGCAAACGTCTTTACATTCTTGTCCATCAAGGCGATGAAGTTCATGATATTGGGACCAGACCGCGTTGGCATTCAGAGCCATTGGGCTATTTAGGTAGATCGGAATATTTGGGATCTTTTTTTCATTTTTTAGTTTCCACAAATAGAACATCAAGCTCTGAGCACGTCCTACAGCGAATGATGGGATAATGACACTTCCACCACGATTCACCGTTTCGACGATACATTTTTCTAATTCGTCTATTGGATCCACGTCAGGATGTTTTCTGTTCCCGTAAGTCGATTCTGTAACCAGAAAATCCAGAGCAGGCAATTCACTCGGAGGGTAAAATATCGGATCGCGCATACGCCCAACATCACCTGTGAAGCCTATTTTTGTATTACCCACTTTTAAAATAATAGAAGCGGCACCCAAGATATGACCGGCATATCTGAATTCAAAACTGATTTTATCATTGAATGACGTTTGCGAGTTAAAAGCGACCGACTGGAAATACTCTATCGACTGTTTTGCTTCTTCAAATGTGAACAGTGGCAAGGCAGGACTGTGTTTAGAGCGTTTGTGTTTATTTAGGTACTCGGCCTCTTCTTCCGCCAGGTAACCCGCATCGGGAAGAAGTATTTGACTCAGATCTTTTGTGGCAGCCGTACAATAGATCTTTCCTTTAAATCCATTTTTTATGATTCGCGGAATGTAACCAGCATGATCTAAATGCGCATGGGTCAATAAAATTGCATCTATTTTTGATGGATCAATGGGAAACTCATCCCAGTTTTTTAAACGCAATGATTTAAGTCCTTGAAACAACCCGCAGTCGATCAACAGATTGGTTGTGCCATCAGTTACTAAATATTTTGATCCTGTGACGGTGCTTGCTGCGCCTAAAAATTTTATTTTCAGTTTTTTTTCCGCCACGAAGATTCCTTATGGTAGATTGTTCTTTAAATTAAATTTAAACTTTTCATCTGACGTTTTAGATTTTACCGTAATTTCAAATTCCGCATCCTGTGCAACAGGCTTGGCCTCGTTTACAATAAAATAGTGATCATAGCGATCTGCTTTTAAAACTTTTCCAGGGTATGGATTAAGGCGCCTTACTGTCAATTCTAATTTTGAAAGATCCACTTTTGCCTCTTCTTTACCGACAACAAAGATACGAATGGGGCTTCCAACTGAAAAATGCACCGAAAAAAACTGTCCTTCTTTTCGCATTTCATCTTTGTATT
>DDTZ01000070.1 GCA_002344565.1 Bdellovibrionaceae bacterium UBA2351
TCGGCAGCGGTTTCGGTTACTGTTGCGGTTCCGGTCCGGTTTAAGTTTTAGTTATAGTTAAAAACCCGGTTCTTGCCGGGTTTTTTATTTTTAGGAACTGCATTTCGCGATTCAACCCGAACCAAAACCCAAACTGAACCGGAACCGCAACAGTAACCGAAACCGCTGCCGATAAACCGAGTGCCCCGATTGTCGATCGAGTCGTAATAAAACTTATAAGAAAATCTGATATAAATAAGCGAAACTTATGGCGAATGATAGGACTACTCGAGAGACAAACCAGCACCAAAGGCTAGTCATTTCAACGATTTACCTAGACCACAACGACACCATTTTTATAACCCCTTGAAATCACACTGTAAAACAAGTTGGCAAGTGTCTTGCTTTATAACAATGGCAAGACCTACCAAGCTACTCTCAGCTACAGTCGTGGCGATCCATACGAGAGAAAGCGAAATACCTTCCAACGAATCCAATCTTAAACTGGAAGAGGAGAAACCTCCTCTCACCCAGGCTCGTCTTGTTTTCGGCCTGTTGAAAACCAGCCATCTGCCTCGCATCTGGCCGGTTTTGAACAGGCCTTCATTCCGGAGTTCTGTGAATTTGGGGAATTTGGTAGCGGCGTTTTTGGTTAAATATGGGGTGTAAAGAAATGAGACAGTGAAAGATTTGTGAATTTAATGGGTTAGGGGATTTTGTTTAGTTTTTGAATAGAAATCTCAAAAGTGGACGGTTTTTCTGGGGCCTGGGTGGCTTTTAGAAAATCGTTGTCCTTTCATTATCTTAGCTTGTTTTTCTTAAGACTGTCCCAATCTGGTATTGATGTTGCGATAGTCTATTTTCGAATGCGTAATTGGTATCACTCTTTATATGTAGTGCTCGTATCTGTTGTTTTGCTCTTTTTCGTGCAAGCCTGTGCGCCTAAGTCGCAAGAGGATTGTGGATTTGTTCAAAACGTTTATGGAGAACGAATTTCCTGGAAAGGGAATCTTCCTATCGTTATGAAGATTCATGAATCCGTTCCTGCGGAATATCAAGACTCAATAATTCAAGCCGCTGAAGTTTGGAATAAAGCGTACGGTAAAACTCTAATCAGTATACGGAAAACAGATATTGTAAAAGGCCCTACGGTTTCGATGAAGGATACAGAAAACGTAATTTATTTCTATCCAAACTGGGAAGCCAATAAAACGACCGAGCAAGCGCGTACCAGCGTGTATTGGTTAGGTGATGCGATTAAAGAAGCCGATATCCGTATCAATGCTAAAGACTTTCAATATTACGATCTCGCGCTTAATAATAAAGGCGCTGCCAAAATTAATATCCAAGCCCTGGTCATTCACGAGATGGGTCACGTCCTTGGTTTAAAGCATAAAGACGCCGACTCAAGCGTGATGGCCACGTATTTAGCTAGCCAGAGTGATCGAGTAGAAATTGCACAAACAGACAAAAAATCACTGACTTGCGAGTATTAGACAGGTTCTTGCGGAAAAACAAAGAAGTTTGATAAAAATTTCTATTGAGAATTGCTGAAATTTTGAGCTAGACTAGACTAGTTGTGCTCTGAAAAAACGAGCTGAAAAGCCCTAGACCAACGAGGTAAAAATGAAAACAGAATTGCGATTGATGGACGTTACGGATGCAACTGCAGAATCTTTAGTTGGCCTTTCTGATAATCTAATTTCAAACGAATTTGATGCTGGCGTTGCTAAGACGATGGTTTATAACGAAATGTCAGACATCCCTGTGAGCTCGCGCACGGAATTAGATACGCTTAAAGAAAACATGATGGTTTTAAAGGACCTAAGTGATCGTCTTACGTTCTTATCTAAGGAAGTTAAATATTTAATGAATCTAAAGTAATCAGCTTTAGGAATCCTTAAAGTCATAAAATAAATCTACCGAAGTAAAATCAATGCTTCGGTATTTTTTTGTCTTTTTTTTGCTACTGAATGAGAGCCTTTGGGCAGAGTATCGAGTTTTTGAACTCGAGATAACGACCTACTCCGAAGAGCCAGCAAGAGACCCCGCTTCAACGCCAGGGCCCGAGTCAGCGGTGCCGTCAACACCTCCCGAGGAAATAGGCAAACGAACGCTTTTATCAACGCTAGATCCAGAGCAATATCGCGGTTATCACATCGTTCAGCCGAACGAGAAAATTCGTTATATCAGTACCTGGCGTTGTCGTGGTCGAACCACGGGTAAGGACTATTGTCCTAATCCTAAAGCCAAGACTGAGGCTGAGGATACAGCCATATCTTCAGAAAACAAGTAAGCTCTGCTAATATGGGATTATGGCAGTTGATCCCGCAAAAGAGCGTAGTCGTTACAATAGTAAACTCACTGATATTCAAAACGACTATCAGGAAAAAAAACGCAAGCTAGTGGAGTCGAAAGAAAAAGAAATCGACGAGCTTTCAGGTTATTACGAGCGTAAGAAAGAAAATATCGCGGAAAATCAAGCGGCGGTAATAAATCATATTGAAAAATCGCAGCAAAAAACAATGGAACATGCCCAAGAACAACGTCAGAAAGTCGTAAGCAAAAGTCAAAACGAGCTTAAGGATTTAGAAACAACCTATAGTAAAAAAACAAGTGACGCTTTAAAAAATCGAAATGAAAAATTTGAAGCCGCAAATAACTCGTACAAAGAAAAATTGGCTGAACAAGAAACAAAACAAGAGGAGCGTCTTCAGCGTACGAAAGCTCGATCTAATGAAGAATATCAAAAAATGACTCAAAAATATAAAGATCAGGTCAAGAAAACTCAGAGTCGTCAGGAATCTAATTTAAATCAAATTCGCGCTAATAACGAAGACGTTATTAAGGGTGAACGCCACCGAGGCCAAGAAGCTGAAAAAGAACTACGCGAAGATATCGCTAAACGTTATGAACGTGTTGATAAGACAGGTGAACAAAAAATCTCTGAGAAAAAAACATCGATTGAAACTAAAGAGAAAAAACTGGATACCGAATATCAGAAAAACCTAGCAGATCAAAAAGCAAATTATGAAAATCGGGAAAAGCGTTTGCAGACTGAATATAACCAACGTTACATGGACAAAAAACAAGCTAACGAAGACAGTATGCGTAGTCAACAACGCGGCTTTGATTCTATTTATCAAAAGAATGAAACAAATAATAAAGTTTCCTTGCAGATCCAGGCTCGCAACTATGCAAAGGCATTAGCGCAGCAACATCGTGACTTTATGACCCAGTCGTCAAAGTATTCAGGTAAGGAAGATGATCCATTTTATAAAGTGCAAGACCGCGGAAGCGAGTTGTCGGAAGATCGACATTTCTATGTGTTAAAAGCCTATGTTCCAGAACATGAAAAAGAAAATGTCCAAGTCATTATCCAAAAAGATCGTGCGTCGGTCGCTACACAGCGGCAATTTAATGAAAAATTATCTGACGACAGCGGAAAGAAAATTGAAACTAACTCCGCGCAAACTCTGCGCGAAGAGTTTTCCTTTGATACACCCATCATCACAGAAGGCATCGCGCGAGAGCGCAGCGGTGATTATGTTTTTGTGACGATTCCAAAATTACAGTCTTTTAAAAATTGGAATATAAAGGGATAGTTGGGCACCTGTCTCAAATTGAATCAGGTGCGTGATTTGCATTTCTAGAAGCTGGAATGATTCGCTTCTTCTGGAATGTATTTATATTCATTTTGATGGTTCTGTCCGCCTCGTCTGTATACGCGGTAAAGACAATTATTGGCGAGCATGTTCTGGTAGATGGAAAAACATTTGAAATAGAAAAACCAATCGCCAGTGGTGGCTTTGGACACATCTATGCAATTCGCTCCCTACAAGATCCAGAAATACGACTAGCATTGAAAATTTTCTCGCACACGCGGGAACGAAAAACATTTAACCCGCAGCAAATGCGTGCTGGCCGAAATAAAGCCTATCAGAAGGTGATTCAGGTTGATCGCGAAGGTAAATATTTAAAGTTCGCTCCGCGTTTTGTGAAAGTAAAAATAGATCCCACGGTAAAATTGAGCGAAGCCGAAGCGGCCGCTCTAGCCGGTCATCCATCGACGGACTTAGTGATTGTCATGCCACTGGCAAAATCGGATTTGCAAGATTTGGTCGTCGTGTCTAGTCAATCAGTATCAGAGAGGGTTAAATTAGCCTTGAAGGTCATTGAAGACGTAATGCCGGAGCTGGCATTACTTGCAAATAATGATTTAGTTCATAACGATATCAAGCTTGAAAACATTTTAGTTACTCAAGAAGGCAGACTTGGAATTGCTGACTTTGATACGGTGGTCAGAGCCGGTGCAACGATGCCCTTTAATACCCCGTATTTCTTAGCGCCAGAGCGGCAGGGACGAAATATTTCAGCACCGGTCTATCCTATTTCGGATATTTACAGTCTTGGAGTGGTGGCAGGATTAATTGTCTCTCCAAGAGATGCTGACCATCAACCCATAGTGGATGTCCGTGATAGTGAAGTTTTTAGTGCCTACTTAGATCAGCTTGAAATTGAAGTGAGTATTAAGCATCCAGAACTAAAGGATTCATTTGCTCGGGTAAAACAATTTTTAGAGGCGAGCTTAGATGTCGTGCCAGTAATACGACTAGAAAAATTATCTAAATTTACATCACTATTCACAACAAGTCGAATGAAAGAACGTAGGGGGAGTGATCGGCATTCTCAAAATATCGAGTTGCTTCGAAAGGCCTTAAGTAATTTGGATCATACCACAATCACTGCGAAATATTTGGCAGATATCAAGCGAGACATGCCAGATATTTCGCAGCTCCTTACGGAACTCGCGAAAGAAAATACTTTATATGTAGAAGCTTTTTTGCTGGCGGCTAAGTTAAACGTTGAATTGCCGGATGGTAAAAATATTTTCTACTCTAAACTGAGATCTGCACCATTTCGAGAGATTCGACAAATAGACAATCTTAAAGCCTATCTGAATCATCTAAACCTAAATGGTACGCGCGTTTTAGATGCTGAGCTGCTTAAGATTTTACTTCAAAGGTTTATATTGCCAAAGGGCGCGAATTTAAATGGGAATGAAGATATCATTAGAATGATTTCATTAAAACCAGACGTGCCAATGCTTTATTCAGACGTTCTACTGCATCGATTTTCAAACGATCCTGCCGGAGAATCTAATATGAAACTCGCGCAGTTGTTTGCAAACTTAGAACCTGTGCCTGATGAGGTTATTAGAGTTTGGTTAGAGACCGTGATAGCGCCCGTGACATTGAGTTCTGTTTCCTCTTCGACATTAGAGGCCATTAAAAAAATACGATGGATTTCTCCCGCACTCATCGAGTCTTTTTTATTTGATGGATCGGACGCGCCGACAGTTCTGAGCCAAAAATTAAAATTGCTAAGTGCTCTCTTGAGTCGATCAATGACAAAATTGGATTTTGCTAGCAGTCGATTCTCTGCATTTTTAAGTTCGACTAGTGCCCATGTTCGCTGGGAAATGGCGAATCTTATGTTAGAAAACGGGTTTGCAAATCAAATGGTGCAAGATGTTTTCGTAAATGATGGTATTGCGAACAATAAGACGTCCGTCGCTAGTGGAAAAATACAGTTAGATTCAATTAAACAACGTCAAATTCTAGATATTCTATTGGGAGACCGCAGAAAAGAAAGTGTCGCAGCCGACATGCTGTTCAGGCAACGAATGGTGGATACAGAAGTAGCTCATCTTTTGGGAAACAATTTAAGTTTAGGTTCTTCTGAGCATCGTATGCTCATTAGTTTTATACTTCTTAAGAACGAAAGCGTTTCGATATCTTTAAAACAGCGAGCGCTCGTCGCCGCAGCAGATATCCTAGGGGCCCCGGGCATTTCTGCGAAGAACGTTCTGGAACAAATTCGTAAAAGCGCGAATGAAATGACATGGTCGCCAGACTTCCAGAAAGTCTTTGATCTACGTAAGGCTCAGAGTGCCATTGAACCTGAAGGTATTTATTCAGGACCAGCTACGACCAGTGTGAAGAGCTGTCATTCATTTTATCGCTAAGTGACTTGGCTAAGCCGGGAACTTTCGTTAGAACATCATTTAAGGCGCGACCTCATAGCTCAACTGGATAGAGCTACGGTTTCCTAAACCGTCGATCCCCGTTCAAGTCGGGGTGAGGTCACCATTTCGTCGCAACTGTAAGTTTGGCGCAAAGCCAGTCCGCGTTGATGCAAGCGTATGATTCTCGCGGAAATAGTGAAAGCATCCAAGGGGCAATTGATAAAATTGGCCATCAAATGGGACTAATGTATTCACGACTATCTTCAGACGGTATATCTCCTATCCCTGTGAACTTAAACGAGGTTTTATTTAAAAATGGTAAATTTGTACTTCCAAGCGAGATTTTTATTAGTACATACAGCGGTAAAATTTGTAGATTAATGGTGAGTAATCGACAAACTCTATCTTTTGATGGCTGTAGATAAATCCCTGGCGGATTTTCCTTAATGTACTAGGCCCTTAACTCTGACCATCCATAGTGAATCTGGTTAGCTTGTAAGATTATAGGCCCTTGAGGGTGAGCGTCTCAATTTGCGACATGTTTGAGATTCAAGTTTGTTTGTTTTTTAACCGACATGTTCCTTGTGAAGAAACACATTAATTTTACAACCACTCAGTTTTTAGCTGGACTGCTCGTTATTTTAAGCTTGTCGGCGTGTATGATCCAGGAGCCAAAAATTACCGAAGGGCAGACGACATCGCTGTCTCAAATGGCCGTTCGAATGGCGTTTAAAGACTATCCGTTAAGTGGGAATGCTGACTCGGTTTGGGCTGTTCAGCCACTTGTTGAATTGTTTGATAAAAATGGAGAACTGGTTACAACGGGTGCAGACGCTTGGGCCCCAATCACGTTATCTCTTTATTCAGGTTCCGGTGAATTGACAGGGCAGACTATGGTTTATGCGGTTCGAGGCCGAGCCCAGTTTGTTGGTCTTAAGATTAATCTAACAGGTAACAAGACCTTAAAGGCAGAAAAAGCCGATTTATCAAGTTATGGTGGTGCTGAAGCATTAAATGTTGTGGGCGATTCATTCACAATTAGTTCATCTTCGGCCAATAAGTTAAATTTTTCTGGAAGTGCATCCGTCCAGCCGGGAACTTGTAATCCCTTTCAGCTTTTAGTTCAAGACAGCGGTGGCAATACCGTGACCGTTTCTTCCAATCAAGGTGTTGTTTTTACTTACACCGGCAACGCCAGAGTCTATAGCGATTCGGCATGTAGTAGTGGGGTTACAAACGCGACGATTCCGTCTGGGGCTTCCGGCCTGACTATCTACTTAAAAACCGAAGGGCACGAGAGTTTGAAATTGTTTGCGACATCTTTTTCTGGAGCTTTAAATTCTGCTTCTTTAGATATTAAATCGGTTACACTGCCAATTACAGATTTTTTCATTTCCCCGACGTTTTCGACAAAGTGTTTTTTATACAGTAGCGGGAGTGCGTTTTGTACAGATACAAACTTTGTAAGTTTTAGTAATAAAAAAATTCAGAAGATGTCTTTAGGATATGATTTCAAGTGTGCTTTACTTGATGACGGCTCCGTGTGGTGTTGGGGTGATGGATCTTCTGGAAAATTGGGTAACGGAGCTGGTGTCTCGTCTGCAACGCCAGTGCAAGTCAGCAATCTCGGTGGAACAGCAACAGATATAATTTCAGGGAATCATTATTCCTGTGCTTTAGTAAATATTTCTGGATCTGGCACTGTTAAATGCTGGGGTTACAACATCAGTAGGCAAATTGGAGACATGACAACTACAACTAGAAATTCGGCAACTCAAGTTTCACTGGGTTTGACGGGATCTCAGTCGGTAGTCTCTATCTCCAAATCAGTTGGAAATATCGAAAAGAGTTTTGCTGTGCTTAATGATGGAACCGTCAAAGTATGGGGTGGTGGCTCGACTACGGCATTTAATCCTGCAAATCTTACCGGTGTATCGACTGCCATAGGTTTGACTGCCTACCTCGCAGGGAGCTATTACTTATACTGTATTGTAAACACTGATAAAACATCAAGTTGCTGGGGAAGTAGTAATAGCTATGGGCAGATTGGATCTGGGAATCTTACGACGGTTACATCTCCTACCTCGGTTATTGGGCTCTCCGATATTAAAACTATAGCTAGCAGCTTATATAATTCTTGCGCAATTAAAAATTCGGGAGAGCTGTTTTGTTGGGGGCTTAAAGATAACTCGTCTTATATGATAAATGAGTATGGGTATGCTTCTTCGACTTCGAAAAATCAAGTAGTCTCAACGCCGGAATTGATCAGCTGGTTACCGAAATTTTCTACACTAAAGTCATACTTTTATTTTGATAGTAGTACTTCAAAGACGAATAACTACTTTTGCGGAGTCACAGTTAGCGCTGGCACCTTTTTATGTTTTAGATGGAACACAGGCAGTGATCTCCCAGAGATAATATCTGAAAACAAAAGTAAGCCCTACCAAGTTTTGGTGGCTGAGTCGAATTCAAAAAAAATCATAAGTGGCGCGTGCCAAAAGATAACCTTAAAACTGTATAATAATGGTGTGGCGGCCGGGTTGGGTTATAATCTTCCTATTGATCTTGCCATTACGAATGGCTTTGGTAATTTTTATCTTGATTCAGATTGTAATCAAAGTGTAACTCAGGCGACTTTGATTTCAGGTCAGACTTATGTAGATGTTTATTTAAAGACAGACAATCCTTCTGGTGACCCAAAATATTCCTATGTTTCTCTTAGCACTAATGATTCAAGCACCGGCACAATAGGTTTAGTGATTCAGACCAATGGCTTACCTTTCGATTTGGGAGATACACCTGAAGTGATTCACACTAGCGGAATTTGTTTCCCCTATACCTTACAGCTTGTCGATTCGATGGGCAATTACACGAAAGGAACGACATCTTCTACAACTATTAATTTTTCAATTTCAGATGCAAGTGCTGCGAAAATATACTCCGATAGCAATTGTGCAACTGAAATTAACTCTGCGAGTATTCCAGCAGGTGCGTATTCAGGTCTTGTTTATGGAAAAATTATTGCGTCATGTGGCGGTGCAACGGTCACGGCAACAGCACCTAGTATAACCACAAGTATCCCAAAAACTTTTGGCTTTTATGAAAACTGTGGGTGCGATTAGCAATGCTATTTAAAATTAATCCAATGATTACGTCCCCAGATATCGTATTTTAAATTTTTGGAACAAAAGTTTTCAATATCCATGACTCGAATTGATGTGCTCGAGTTTATTTTTTTTACATCTAAAATAAAATCAATATTTTCAAATTTTGGGTTATCGGCGTTGTCCCTACATATTTTTCTTAAGCGACTCAAATAGACAACGGGGTCGCATCTAATGCGGATAACATTTGGTATGAATAGACTTTGAACTTTGTGCTCTTCAGAGAGGTATTTTATCGTCACCCAAGGCGTGCAATAAGTTATCGAATCGAACATATGCAAGGAGACCAACCTGGTTTCGCCGGTGATCGATTTATCGCCAGGAATAAAACGAGGATAAAAATTAAGAGCGGAAAAGAAAAGTAAAAATAGATTTCCTGAAAAGTTCCTCAAAGATGAAAAACTATCTATTTGGACAGAGGAATTTAGATAATCTCGAAGTGGGAAAATAGAAAGTAAGGTTATCATTAAGGCAGGATAGAAAAAACCGACCACGGTTAAAGATGCTAAGTGAAATAAAATCAAACAGGCTAAAACTAAATACTTAATCTTTTTCTGGTTGAGAAGCATCAAGGGAGCCATAACAATTTCTAAAAAAACGACAAATTGAGCTAGCGCGGGCTTCCAGTATTCGGGTAAAATTAGAAGCTTGCCATAGATAGCATGTCCAGAAAGCCATTCTGGCGTCAATTTCAAAAATCCTGCCCAAAAATAGAATAGCACCATTAACCTAGGCAATATTTTTAATTTATTTGGAATGAACAAAAATGCAAAAACTATAAAAAAGAACATATAGTTCTGATTCAAACGAGTACGGTAGTCTAAAAGGATGATGGCGATTCTTAAGCTTTCTAATAAAACTGTTAAAAAATACGCCG
The DNA here is from genome assembly GCA_002344565.1 of Bdellovibrionaceae bacterium UBA2351. Lineage (GTDB taxonomy): Bacteria > Bdellovibrionota > Bdellovibrionia > Bdellovibrionales > Bdellovibrionaceae > UBA2316. Next base: position 10,049 of record DDTZ01000070.1, read on the forward strand.
AGTTTGTTTTCTTTTTAACGAAGAGGAAAAGATTAAAAATTGAAACAGCAGAAAGAGTTACAAATATGAACTTCCAATGCAAAGACAAAAAAATTCTTGGAAAGTCGCAAGACGAAAAGAAGGGCCAGCAGATGGCTTCTTCACTAGATGAAAGTTTGTAGTCAAATCCATAACTTAATAAATAGCACCAAAAATATAAATAGCCCAAACAGATAGCGGCACCATATAGAGACAGCGCATGGGAGCCGCGGATTTCATTTGTCTGATTCAAAAAAAAATTTTTCAATAGAATAAGTCTTTCATAAGTTCTAAAGAAAGTCGAACTGGACTTAGGTGCGTTTTTTGTGTCTGCACTTTAAAAAATACCTTTTATTCCGATAGATTAGGCATGAATCTCAGAACCCCGCAGTTTTCTATAGTTGTCGCTTTGCTATGCGTTTTGTTTGAAGCGCTGTATGCAAATCCTGCAGAGGACTTCCGAGACGTAAATTTAAAAGAGTTAGAGCTGCTTGAAGCCTGCGCCTTACGAACGAACGCCAAAATTTCCTCGGGTAATAAGTTCCTGGCTATTACAAAAAACACTGAAGAGCTAGCATTATCTTTTGAAAGTTTTTATTGGCTAAAAGTAAAAATCCCGAACAACGATTTTTGGATCCGTTCAGGTTGTTTAAATGGTCGAAAGGATCCAGACACTCCGTGCCCATTGTATAACGATCCCAAACTATTGGATCAAAGCCAGTTTTTTTTAATTGGTAACGAATTTCAAGTAGTCGAGGAACTTGATGGAAAAGTGAAATTAAAATTGAAAATAGATACCGGATACATGGGGAGTCAGTGTTTTGGGTTACCAATGATGTATTCAGAAAAATTTAAAAAAAACTATGAGAAAGTTAATCAAAAGAGTGATCCTATCGTCGCTCAACCAGTGCAGTTTAAATCTACGAAAACTGAGTATTTTGGAATTTCATATCGCCCACAAGTTTACCATTTAGTGCACAGTGATTCGCGAGATAATTCAAATGAATTCTCAGTGGCTTCGACTACCGCTTTAGGAGTTTCCTATCATTTGGTTTTTGATACGACTGCGGTTGAATTTGAATATAACTACCGAGTCATCGGATTCAAGAATAGTGCTTTAGGAGCAAGCTCTATTTCCCTAAGTGGTTTGTCTGGGAAATACATCAAGCCAAATCAATGGCCTACTGCGGTTGAATTTGAATATAAC
>DDTZ01000100.1 GCA_002344565.1 Bdellovibrionaceae bacterium UBA2351
ATATAAACGAGAAAAACTAAAAACCAACATTCTCTCGGGTTTGATTTTTTTCTGCAGTATCTCTGCACCCATGAGTTTTAGCTTTTTAATCCAGCAAAAAATCAATGCCGTTGCAGCATTTTCAGTTGGATTATCTTTTGTATTCTTGCTTTTAATTTTAGCTTATTTCCGTTCGAATGCGCTTAAAAACCTTGAGCAATCATACAACGACGTTCGTGCGGGAATGAAAGTGAAAAAAAAGCAATCGACATCGATGTATGAAGTCGTCCAAGAAAGTCATAATTTTTTCTATTTAAAAGACACAATTGATAACAGGCGCATGATGATTTCAAAGGAAAAACTGCGTTCTGATTTTGAGTTAGAAATCTAACCCAACACTCCAGATCAGCTGTCAAAAAATAAGACATCCTACACATAAAAAGTGGCACTCACTACGCAAATACATTTTATTTACGTATAACAGGGTGCTGCCTTTGCACTCTCCTTTTAGGCTATGCAAACCGCCCGTACGGAGACCTCATGAATTTAAAAATCACTCTATTGGCTAGCGCAATCCTATTTACAGCTAACGCTCAAACATCGCTCCAAGATTCGCGGCCTATCAACGAATTCGAACCCACTCGCATATGGACGGGAAAGCCTTATGCAGACACTCTTGTCGAATACTTCCGTCGCACTCATAAAAATATTCCCATTGTTGTCGATTTAAATGATATTCTTGAGTTCTCGAATCAAAAAGGCGAAGCTTACACACTTGAAACAGCCAGAACCCAAGCTAGAAAAACACTCGAAGAAACCAAAAACCAGCCCATTTCTCATCGAATCACAACACTCGGTCGCAGTCTTTTGCCAGATCCGATCACTAACCTAACGATGGCGCTAGAAGACGGTACGTATATCTATACCTCTGAACCAGCAGAAACTCGAAACGAAAAAGAAAAAGCTCTAGCCGACTGGATACAGGCTCAGCCAGACCGTTCGATTGAACCTCACATCCTTATGGCCAAGGCGCTCGAAATAAATAGAGGCCGCGTATTTGCGGCCTGGACGATGGCTTGGAATGTAATCAGTCAGGACTGGCCAGCGGCTGCTGTCAGGAATTACGGAACGACAGTACAAAAAATCATTTCACTCACCGGAGAACGCCAGCTGTGGCAATCAGCAGCCCACGTGATTGTACTACCAGAAAAAGAACGAACAACTGGCGAAGCCACGGTGACTCGAAACGGCCAAGAGGAAGTTATCAAAAACCAGCCTCGCAACGTAAAGCTAGCAATAACAAAACGAGGAGACGAATTCAGCTACTTGTATCACCGTATTGGCGTTGAACTTTTAGCGATGGCTACAGCCGAATACTTTAATAAAGTTCCAGGTCACAAACTTATCGGATCTATGCTTGCAAAATCTGGCGCCGTAGCCGAGTGGCTGAAATTTACCGATACCGCGGGTATTCGACCAGAACGAAAAAAACGCGTTATCAATGACATTATCGCAGGAACCAGCGGCGCACGCATTTATTCTCTTTTCAAGTCTGGAAAAAAAACGAGCCTACACAAAGAAGACACCCTTTCCGCAAATCATTATTTAAAAACCAGCAAGCTCCTTTATGGAGGCGAATACCTGCTGGATGAAGGACGCCCTTCCATTTATGAAGGCTCTAAAGTGAATCCTAAGTATTGGGACGGGGAAGAAACATTAGAGGAATTGAAACTGCGTTTTGAGTATGGAACTCGTTACGATTCAGATGCTCTTGATTTAATTTTAATGCTAGCAAACGGGGATTATGAAATACTTCACAAAGGTTTGGTTAAATACATGAAATCAGGCGCAAATGATTCCGAGTTAAACGACTACATCAGGGATCATTTGAACGGCGCAAAAGCAAAACCAAAAGTAAAAGATATCGAAGTCGATTTTAATTTAGATCCAGAACTAAATCTGATTTTTATGAAGCAAGCTTCAAAAGATTTCGATCTAAATGAAGCTAAAGATAAATGGCATAGATTATTAACGCGGGTCTTAGTTAGCAAAAATGCGTTCAGTGGACCTAAACGAATAAATAGCATGTGTGTAGGTTTTTATAATTAGACCAGAGCCCAGTCTTCCGTTTGGTTTTGCATACCGATAATCTGGGCTGAATGACTGCAGCTAAAAAACACCCTCACGAAGAAAAGCGAATTGAATCGCTAAGAATGTTAAACATTCTAGATACTCTTCCGGAAAAAGATTTCGACGATATAGTTTTAATCGCATCGCAAATCTGCGAAACGCCTATTGCTTTGATTTCTCTCGTAGATAGCGAACGGCAATGGTTTAAAGCTAAGATAGGTCTTGAAGCTAGCGAAACATCTCGCGATGTTGCGTTTTGCTCGCATGCTATTTTGCAAGATGATTTATTTATCATACCCGATGCCACTACAGACGAACGATTTTCAAATAATCCGTTCGTAAAAAGAGGTCCAAACATGCGATTCTATGCTGGGGCTCCTCTTATTTCACCCGATGGACTACCGATAGGAACGGTCTGCGTGATTGATTCAAAACCACGCACCCTCAGCCTTGAGCAACACAAAGCTCTCAGTGCATTATCCAACCAAGTTAGCCGCCTTTTACAGCTAAAATCAGAATTAATAAAATCAGATGCCATTCAAAAGCGTTTAGAAATAAAGAAAACCGCGCTAGATAACATTTCTGAAGGTACGATATTATACAATGACCGAGGCATGATTTTAGATTTTAATCCAGCCGCGCTAGAAATGTTTGGTTTAACACCTGAAGTTCTTTTAGAAAAACGAAACTTACCGCCGCACTGGAAGTTTTTCTCAGAAGATGGCAGTCCTCTAACCCCGGATCAACGTCCATCTATTGCCTGTCTAAAAACGGGGAGCGCAAAACTTAATGCTGTGATTGGGATCGAGTTCGATCCCAATCTAACCAAATGGTTTAAGGTAAATTCAATTCCCTTATTCTTAGATGGCGCCACAACCCCATCTCACGTCGTTAGTAGCTTTAATGACATTACTGAAATTAGAAAATTAGAAGACGATCGCCGGCGCCTTCAGGTTCACTTGTCCGAGTCTGCCAAATTATCTACGCTAGGTGAAATGTCATCTGGAATTGCGCATGAAATTAACAATCCACTTGCGATCATTCATAGTTGGAACCAACATCTCATGCGCAAACTCACTAAACAAGGCCTTGATCCGGTGACGGATCTGAAGCATTTCGAATCGATTGATAAAACATGTGAACGCATCGCTAAAATTATTCGAAGTTTAAGAGCCTATTCACACAATGCCGAAAAAGATCCCATGTCTCCGGTTATTTTTTCGCAGATTATTGATGAAACATTAGGTCTGTGCCAGGAACGATTCAGGCAGCGCGGGATCGAAATAAAAGTCCAATGCAACCCAGGCATAATATTAAACTGCAGGTCGGCGCAAATATCGCAGGTTTTAATAAGCCTTTTAACAAATTCCTATGATGCGATTATAAGTTTACAAGAAAAATGGATCGAAATAGACGTCACTGAATCTAACGATAATATTGTCATTAAATTTACAGATAGCGGAGCTGGGATTAATCCAGATATTGTAAAAAAAATGATGACTCCTTTTTTTACAACAAAGGAACCTGGACATGGAACAGGACTGGGGCTTAGTATTTCTCGTGATATTATAATTAGTAATGGCGGGGAGATTCAGTATGATCCAAACTCGCCACACACATCATTCTTATTAACATTTAAAAAACAATAGTGACGGCAGCCTCAGACATAATTCTGATAAGTGGGCCTATGAGCAATCAAGTGCAGCGGTTCGCAAGTGGATAAAAGAAGAATATCCAAAAATCCAAGCCCGCGCAAAGGCCACCAGGAGCGAGATCCAGTGGGGTGATGAGATGGGAATAAGATCAGATGATCAAATTGGAAGAACTTATGGAGTTCGTGGTAAAACACCCGTTGTCAAAGTCACAGGAAAGCGATTTAGAACCAACATGATCTCATCAATTACAAATCGTGGAAAACTCAGGTTTATGGTTTTTAAAGAACGATTTACAGCCTCAGTATTTATTGAGTTTTTGAAACGATTAACTAAGGGAATAAGGAATAAGATTTTTTTAATTATTGACGGACATCCCGTACATAAAAGTAAAGCTGTAAAAAAATGGATACAAGAAAATGGAAATAAAATTGAAATTTTTTTGTTACCAGCATATAGCCCTGAGTTAAATCCCGATGAATATCTGAATCAAGACATTAAACAACATACAAGAAAAACTCGTCCACAGAATCAAGATGAAATGGTTGTAGAGCTAAGATCGTATTTAAAAAGGAATCAGAAGAATCCAGAGAAAATAAAGAATTTTTTCCAAGCAGAAAAAGTCAAATACGCAGCTTAAATTAACAATCTATGCTGCGGTCGGGGTAATACTAGTGCCATTCTACATGATACTTAGGTGAAGATAAAGACATAATCCTGATAACCTAGGAGTCGGAAAAACACATTTGGTAAGAGCACTCGGTTATGCAAGATGCCATAGGGTCTATTCGTTCTTTTTATCACAGCAGCGGCAATAGAAAATAGTTCTTTACAAGCTCAAAAACTGGCCCTTCGTGGATTAAACACTCAAATGTGTCAGTTATTACCCCCAAGTAATAGTTTTTAAAACCTTATTGTTTTAAAACCCAGATTACACCTTGAGTGTAGGAAGTTCCATTACTAGATTCTATTCCGCCAACGATGAGCCTTCCTTCAGAGTCTATTTTTAAGTAGCTAGTACTATTTCCTTTAAAGAATCCAGAAGTGTAATTAGTTTGTATTTCATTGGCTGTACTAAAAATATAGACTCCACTGGAGCCAAAGATATTAGAAACAGTTCCATTTGTATTGAAGGCCCATAACGCACCTCTTTCCAATTTGTAAGTTGTCGAAGGTATAGTGAAAAAATCTATATACCCAGTAACATAAATTCTATTGCTAGAACTATCCAGCGCTAATGAGCCGACATGGATCGCTTTATTATTAAAGCGTATTTCCACATTTTGATTGGAGTTGAAACTAGAATCAAAAGTACCATCCTCATTTAATCTTTGAATTATTCCAACAGTATTATTGCCTACATCCAAAGCTTCAAATAATAAATATATTTTATCTGAAGCATCGATAATGAAATCCTTAGCAATTTCATCTTTTCCCGTAGTCAATACTGATGAAATAATTTTGTAACCGGAGGTTTGAAAAGAAGTATCTAAAGTTCCATCAGAATTTAAACGCCATAAAACAACATCTGTGTTTGAAGTAGAACCACCAGGTCTACATTGTCCCAATTGATATATTTTACCGACAGAATTTTGGATAGCTTTGAATGACCAACATTTTGTAAGACTATTGAAAGTAAATTTTCCAGTACCACCGTTGAAGGTTGAATCAACGGACCCGTTAGAGTTAAATCTTACGGTAGCAATATAATTATCGTACTGAGCTCCAGGCACAATAAACTTTGAGGTAGTGGCATTATAAAACCACTTGAAAGCTTCAACTTCTATACCTGGAAATCCCGTATACGTCGCTACTCCTGAGCTACCAAAAGTGTTATCTGCATTACCAGCAGTTGTCCACTTCCAAAGCTTAGGAGCATCCCTGCCTGAATACTCCTGATAACCACCAGTGACAATTGAATCGTCAGGTAATACTTTAATTCCATGCCAATGGATATAGGATCCACTTCTGCTAAGCGAACCACCCGTGCCAAAACCGCTGTAAAGAGCTCCTGTTGTTTTGTCGTACTTTTTTAGATAGGAAGTAGAAAAAGAAGAGGTAACGAAGTCGTTTAAAATAGTAAAAATATCACCCACAGAATTTAAATCTAAGCCATTAACATAGGTATTATTTCCAGTATAGACCTTTCCAATCGAGTTGAAACTAGTATCTAGTGTATAAAAAGATCCCGAGTTTCCTGAATCGACAATAGCGAAGTAAGGTAAATTAGATCCTGAAACTCCATATGTAGAATCAATTGCACTGATATTAAAAAAACGATCAACATCATTAAAATTATTAGCGATAGGGGTGATTTGTAAATCAACATAAGTATCACCCACATAGGCCTGTATAGGTTCATTCGTTGTAAAATCTATTCCTTTAATAGCATTATTCCTTGTAAGGCCTGAATAAGAAAATGTAAAAGCCTTATCTATGGCCAAGGGTGAATCAAAATTAAACCTGATAGTGATTGGAGTTGTTTCAGGTATGGAATAAACTTTAACCGTCGACCCTCCAAAATCAATGTAGTTGTCTAAATATTTATTGGACAAAGAGGGTGAAACTAAAGTAAGAGTCGAATAAGGTTCTGTTAAATTAATTGGCCCAAAATATTGCCCATTGGGTATATCCTTTGAATCTGTAATAGCTAAACTAAAATTATTGGCATTAATAGGAGCTTTAAACTTAAATACATGTGACGATACCTCTTGAATATAATTTCCTCCATCGGAAAAAGAAAATTTATAAGGAGCCACTCCTCCAACAACAGTGAACTTTAATTCTGAGCCTTTTGAAATATTGAAATTAGTCGTAGATAACATCAAGTTGGATGGTGCCAAATTCGGAACCATCCAATTCATATCGAATTTACTTGTAGTATCGGTGGCACCTGTTCCAAATTCAATTATAAGTCCCGTTGAAGTTAAACTTGTAAATGAGCTTGGTGGCAGATTGTTATTATCGTAAGAAGTTAAATAATTCCAATCTCTGTCATATAGATAAATAGCTGCTCCAGAATTTAAAAGAACATTGGTGAAATTAATACTTATAGCATTAGACCAAAAGGTATCAATCGTAAAATAACACCACGAAGATGCTGGAACAACTCCAGAAGCAAGTTGAATTTTACCTTCACCAAAATTGGTATTGGAATCACAACTTGTTAAAATTTCATTTGCCGCACTTACATTAGCCGATGCCTGTTCTTGATTTTGATTCGTGGCCGTAATAATATCTGTTCCGCTATCATATATTAAAGCCTGATTGCCAGAGTCAAATGCCCCTGAGCCACTAGTGTGGGTCATATTAACACCTAGACTGCTTGAGGGAGTGACTGAAAACTTCCAGCTCTGTCCTTTAATGGTTTTGATATTATTTGGAACGATTCCAAATTCATTCGAATCAGGCAATGAAGGTAGTATTGGAGTCTCAGAATCTGGCGTCTCTGAAGGGGTATTAGGATTTACTGTTGATAGTTCTGGCTGCTGATTAAAACTTGAAATATCAGTATTCAGATAGCAGGCTGTCGTCAAAAAAATAAAACAAAATAAAAACAATAATCTTACAAAATAACTCATGTCTAATTGATCGGCAAAACGACAGAAAATTTTAGTTTTATACCCACTCACTCAACAATTTTTTGCATCTCTTTGAGACACTGCTTAAACTATACCTGTAAACTTAAAATTGCATTGGATGGATGTCGCAACAAGCGTGATTCAAAATGAATCACCTCCAAAAAGGTTCCAGCTATGGAGGCGCCGTCTCTGAACTAAAACATTTTTCCGTAAACGTATCCCTTTGAGATTGATCTTTCGAGTTTTATTAGAGTTGCTCCGTTGAACCCGACTATCCGTGATCGTTCTGTTTAAGAACCTCACTTGGTGGTTTCCTCATCATCGTTCCTATCCGGTAAATCAGCCTCTAGTGGGCTACCGAACCTAACCAGGCACCGATGTGCGGAAGCAGTCTCATCTCAAAGATCTATTTCTATTTTATATTTCATTTTTTAATTTTTAAAGTCTTACTTTGAGGCTAAGGAGGATAAAAGCCTAGTTGGAGTAAAAATCAAAGTATCTAGTCACCAGCTTGGATCATTTTATCGGATAAGTGACATTATGTTCCATTGATATATACCAAATTCTATTAAATGCATTTATAGGCGCTTATCTGACGTTTTGGCTTCTTTTTCGCATTCATCCAACTCGATGTATATAGGCGGCTTTAGATCGATTTTATCGCTAGTAGATCTTTATTTTCAAAGGTCTCGCCTTATTTCGTCACTTGGGGCGCCATTTTTTTACCAAACGGTTTTGTATCAGGGGGATCAAACTATGAAACTATCAGCTATATTAGTCGGCATTTTACTCATATCTTCACTTTCATTTGGACAATCGAGATCTAAACTAAATGTCATTGGTGACGTTGCGGTTTTAAATATGCTTCATGACGGAAAGGCTGTAGATGTTCGAAATCTTGTTGCTGTCGCCACCAATGCTAACGAAAATCCAATCCGAATTGAACGATCGAAATTACCTAATACTGTCGATGAGTCCATTAAACTTATTGTTCCCGTAACTGCCTGCGAGAAACTTCCGGCCTATGTTTTATATCGCAATAATCAACTTTATTTTTTCTTAGACCACTCAAAGCGAAGCTCATCGACAGTCAATGCTATTTGCAACAAATTTGAAATTAGCTACACACTGAACACATTTAATCTTGAAGGCGCAATTTCAGGACCTCTTAAAGCTGGTTTAGCGATTCCGCGGCCGATTGTTTCAAGACCATTTGAATTCATTGAAACTCAAAGTGTAGCATCAATACCAGTTCCATTTCAGCTGGAGGGGTCTTATATTTTATCTATTGAAGTAACCGGCGAGAAAATTCGACGAGCCGACTTGTCTATAACGAATGAGCTTGGTCAACCGACTCAATTTATTCAAACTTTACCTTGAGTGCCGCAGACAAACGTTCAACAGCGGCTTTCCAATACGCTCTTTGGCGTTCTCTAATTCGTGGGTTCGCAAGGTTTTCATGAGTTACCCCGAACATACATTTATTCTTAGGTCGGGCGATAACATAAATTTGCACGACCGTTTTTTTTGGCCAATCTGCATCTTCCCAGCGCAAACGAATTTGTGTTGGCACCTTTAAAGTTCTAACTTCACCAAAAACTCCACCAGCAATTTCAAACACGCTACCTTTGGTCACTTTAAACGCGTCCATTGGAGTCAACCATTCTGCTAAGCCTTCAGGTGAAGTTATAAAATTCCATACGTTTTTTTGATCTACAGAAAGGGTCTTTGTAACAGTAACTGAATACTCCCCTTTTGCATTTTCGCCCTCATTACGACGACCGATATAAACTTCAAATCCGCCAGCAACAATTTGCTGCCACCAAGGTTTCAGCTTATGTTTAGTTTTTAAAAGCAGTACGATTTCCTTGTGGGTCAGACTGTCCGCACCTGCTTTTTTCAAAACGTGTATCCAGTAGTCCCAGTTTTTTCCGGTATTTTTCTCTAGAGATTCAGCGCTAGTTCTAGCCAATCTTTCTATTTTCGGCAAAAAAACCTCCGGAGATCACTTTTATCGAATGGCAGTTGCCCGCGCAAAGCTATAGAAAAACACTGAATCTTTTGCTTTTTTGGCGATCTCGACTTCTTTATACATTTGTCGAACCATGTCCTCGCTGACTTTATTTTTATCACGCAACTTGGGCTCTGCGGACAATAAAATCTGAAAGAAAAATTCAATAAATTCTGCGCGCTGCTTTGGATCTCTTGAGTCAAAATGCAATGGTCTAAACTCTACATTGATCGACTTAAATCCAGCTTCTTTTAGCAAATGACCTAACTGTGCTCCAATAAAAGGATGCCCTTTCATTGTCCACTGCAACTCATTGAACTCAAACCAGTACTTCAAGTAGTTAGGTGAGTATGGTTCCATAAATAGAGCCTGATTAAAAACTTCGGTTAAGACTATTTGCGCACCTGGTTTTAAATGCTTTCGAACTTGTTTTAAAACTTTAAGTGGTTCGGGCACATGTTCTAAAAACCAACATAAAAAGGCGGCATCATATTTTTTATAAACCAAATCTAACCGCTGCGCATCTTGCTGCAACAAGTGTACTCGACCATCCGAGATAGGCCTTTTTAAATACTGAGCGGCTACGTGTAATTGAGCTGATGAAAAGTCGACGCCCGTAATTTGAATTTTAGGAAATCGTTTTAATAAAATCTTCGATTGAGCTCCGACACCGCAACCCACCTCAAGCAGGCGATTTACTTTCTTAAAATCCACTCCGGTATACACATACGGTTCTAAAAACTGAGCTTGATGAATCAATCGATCTTGTTCCTTACTATCAAACCCATGCAAGTAATCCATAATTCCCTCCATTCACCAAAAATTGCCAGAGAGGGCGGGCTCCAAGCTTCCCTCTCTAGCATGTTTTCACATTGAACTTTAGTTCGCGTATTTAGTGCCACAGCCGTATGGCTTAGTGGATGTCGTTTCGATTTTTTTGTTTTCCATACCAGCATCCAGCGCCGCTGCTACGTAGTTTTTAGATTTCGCGATAACCTTTGGATCTGATGAATTATTATCATCAATCGCACCCGCATAAACCACCGTTCCCTTTGGATCGATAACAAACATATGAGGTGTAGTTTTAGAACCATATGCCTTACCTACCACGCCCGTTGGATCCAACAAAACCGCTGTTGCGTTTGATTTCGCGTCCTTAGCAACCTTCATAGCTTCTTTTGCATCAGTATAACCTTCTTTACCTTCGGCCGACGAATTCACCGATAACCAGATTACTCCTTTACCTGTGTATTTCTTTTGAAGGCCTTGCATATTACTTGAACCATAATGTTTTTTTACATATGGGCAGTCCTTGTTATACCACTCCATAACAACCCATTTGCCAGCGTAGTCGCTTAGTTTGTGAATCTTTCCATCAGCGGCCGCTGTTTCAAAAGCGGGCGCTAGTTTCCCAGGAACCGCTTCCGCCCATGCGATATTTCCTGCCACGAACAAAGATAAAAACACCAATACTTTCATTTTCTTACTCCTTTTTGTTGAATAGATTTTCAATCATTGTGATTGTTAAAATTTGCGGTAAAATTTGCGCCTTCGCGCCTTTGTCATAAAATAAATATACGGGTACAGAATTACGATTAAACTCAGCTAACGCAGCTGTAATTTTAGGGTCCTGATTAGTCCAATCAGCACGCATGAGTAAAACATTGTTGTCTTGAAATATTTTAAGAACACCCTTGGTGTCTAAAACCGCTTTTTTATTCACCTGACATGTTATGCACCACGCAGCTGTAAAATCGACAAACACGGACCGCCCTAATGCCCTGGCCTTATCGATTTCGGCACGATCATACGCCACCCAGCCATAAGGAGCCGATACACTCATATTTGGGGCTTGTGCATTTGACTGAAACTTCAAAACGCGAGGAATCGCAACAAATCCGCTGGTGATAGTCGCTAATGCCAACAGGACAGCAAAAGCCTTAACCGCTCTGCTCTTGGCTTTTACTAGCCATAATGCTAGCGCCAACAACAAGAGTAGGGTGCTTGACAGCAACCACCCGTCTGATCCCAGCTGAATTCCAAATACCCATGTTAACCAAATCACAGTACCTATCAATGGAAAGGCTAGGAATTGTTTTAGCCGCTCCATCCAAGCGCCCGGTTTAGGCATTAACTTATACAAAGATGGAACAAACGAAACGACTACGAATGGAAAACCTAGTCCGAACCCTAAGCTTAAGAATATTCCTAGAGCGGGCGCCGCAGGTAATATCGACGCCGCACCTAATGCGGTACCCATAAATGGTCCGGTACAGGGAGCCGCTACAAACACTGCTAAAATTCCCGTAGTGAAAGATCCTGCGCTGTTTGCATTTCCGGCGATATTCGTAATCGACTCACCAAACTCGAAAACACCCAAAAAATTCAACGACATCAGCCAGAACAATAATATTAAAAACAAAATAATATAAGGCGATTGAAGCTGAAAACCCCAACCAATGGCCGCTCCGGCAGATCTCAAAATTAAAAATGTAGCACCTAACGCAAAGAATGTCGTCAACACCCCTGCAAGGTACAACAGGGCCTCTTTACGACGATCCGTCACTGACGTGTTTAATATGGAAAGAAACTTTATAGACAACACGGGCAATACACACGGCATGAGATTCAAAATAATTCCACCGATGAACGCAAAAAACAATAGGCTAACTAAACTTGCGCGTTCAGCAGGTCCATCAACAGAACCAGCTAAACCGCCGCCAGCGGCTAAAGCCAGATCATGCTCCCAAGCAAACTCCCCCTGCACAATCAAAAACTTAAACTGCATGGGGGTTCCGCGGCCAGCCGGCAACGAGAATGTATACCGTATACTACCATCCGAACCCTCCACCTTTGGTGCTTGCGGATTAACGTAGTCTCCGTCAAGTGGAAGCAGGTCAGGCACTGGTGTTAGCGTTAAATCCTCACGTTTTACTTTCAAATCAACCACTAATTTTTCTTCAGTTTTTTCAACTAAAGTTAAATCCCATGTTGATGAATCTTCAAACGGAATAAGTTTCGCGGCCCTATCTATTTTTTCTTTATTAGACTTACTCCACTCGCTAGCAGTGTTCACAATAGGTCGAGACAATGTTAATTCTGCAATACCCGGAATGCACTCTTCTTTACAAACCAACCATTCCAAATTCAACTTAAAATCAACAGTTTGACTGGCGACTAACGGACTCACTTGAAATAGAAACAGAACCGATTTTTCATAGCCAATATTTATCAAGTGACCCACCGGAATACGTTTGGGAATGGGCCACTGAGGCTGCGAAACCACTACATCTTTTCCCGAAAAATCAAATTTCGGAGGCGCACCCGAATCACCAGAATTCCTCCAGTAAATATGCCAATCAGGATCAATTTTAAATTCAAGACCTACACGTTCGGCCGAGCCGGCACCCCACTTATCAGGTGCCACCCATGATATTTCAACATGAGGTGCTTTGATAGATTCAGCGGCTAAGACAGGAAAATTAAAAGCGAAAAACAGACTTAGAATTACAGTAAACTTCATAACCCAACCTATAGACATGAAACATTCCAGCACTGCTATATTCTTATAACAACCAAAAAAAATATATGTAAAGATGCATTCAGGCTCTAAAGGAAAACAAATTGAACACGCTAAACTTATCGTTACCTTGCAAAGGCTATTATGAAAGACATTCGCTACATCGCTGATTTATTAGACACTAGATTCCAACTACCTAACGGGTGGCGTTTCGGCTGGGACGGTATCTTGGGATTAATCCCTGGAATCGGTAATATCGTTACAGATATCTTTTCATTTTATATTTTATTTCGAGCCGCCATTTTAGGTTGCCCGCCCGCTGTCATTTTGCGGATGGCGCTAAATGTGGTAATCGATAACGTTATAGACAAAGTACCCATCTTAGGTTTTCTTTTCGACTTCATTTGGAAAGCCAATACAAAAAATGTAGAGCTAATGGAACAATACTTTAAACAACCCAGCAAGACGAACATGAACTCAAAGATTTTAGTGTTGACGACACTACTAGGACTAACGGTTTTATTTTTCGCGTGCGTTGCCTTGACGATCTATACACTGATCTGGATTTTCAACGAGTTCTATAGAAACATTCCCGGATAAAAAAAAGCCGATCTTCCGGATCGGCTTTTTTTTTCATTTGGATTTTAAAAACTAGCCACTAAAACTAGTTAGCAATTTCTTCTTGGCGCTCCCAAGTTTGGGTGCGACCTAACAACGAGAAGCCTAAAAACCCACGAACTTTTAACTTCTTACCATTTTCAATTAATTCCATTTTGCAAGAATAGGTTTTTCCTTTTTTTGGATCCATGATTTCACCACCCGACCACTTGCTATCACCATCGGCTTTTAATCCCCACAGGATTTGCAAACCGATCATTGGCTTATCTTTTTTATCACCAGGACACTTGTCACATTTTGGATCTTGATCTTCTTCAGGTTTACGGAACAACTTAACGATTTTTCCAGTTAATTGACCGTCAGCTTCTGAAATTTCTACTAACGATTTCACTGCGCCCGTTTCATCATCAATTGTTTTCCATGTTCCAACCGCTCCCGGAGCCGCCAAAACAGCCGAAGCCATTAAACTTAGCACTAATATTGCTCTGCTGATAATACTCATCATAAATACCCCTTTTATTGTTAAAGTTATCTAGCGTATCCACTCAGTAAAACCGAAACCCAGAGCACGCTCCAGATTAGTTTTATCAATCTCAAATACATTCACATTGCCCGCAGGTGCACCACACATTTGAATCCTGAGCTTACCATCATTTTCCACAGACGATTTATAGACAGGAATCTCCTTTAACTCTTTAGCCATGGTTGCGGGATCTATGCGTTTACCCTGACCACACTGCAAAGATCCATTCGCCTTATAGACACGAATACGTTCCGTCACCGTTGGGTCCGGCAAAAGTTTGTTTTCTTTAGGTTGAGCTTCTGGACCCGCCTGCTCTTTTGCAATTTGGTGAGAACGACAGTTTCCCGTCGAACATCCCACCAGAGTTAACATTACTCCACAAATGAAAATAAGTTTTTTGGCTTCCACGCAACTCCCATACTGTACAGGTTAGCTTCGCCAGAAATGAAATATAGTTCCGAACGTTTTTCATTTACAGCAATGGGACTTTGAATCCCTCGACCTGGCTCAAAACTACTAACTATTTGGCCTGTTTTTTTATTCAACAGAACTAAATTTCCTAATGATTCACCAAATACCACGTTATTGTCCAACAACGATATTTCTGTAGGTAAGCCATTTGGAACCGAGTACTCCCAAATGGCCTTCAATGAATCTTTACTCAAAGCATAGACTTTTCCATTCGATGAAGGGTAGTAGAGCACCGAATCCTCAATCGTCACCGGAACATACCCACCCGCTTCGAATTTATTCAAAATATCTCCGTTAGTTGTCGACAAAACATAAAGTCTATCATCGTACCCAGAAACATAAATTTTTTCGCCATCAACGACAGCGCTTGAATCAATATCTTTGAAACGTTTATTTTTATTTAGCTGGATTTCCCAATTGATCGTGCCATTAGATTTGTTAAATGCCACGAATGAACCTTCACTAAATCCTACGTAAACTAAATTCTTATGAACAAGTGGCGTTGTTCCACCACGAATCGAATAGCTCGACGGATCTTGGCGCGTATAAGACCAAACTTGACGTCCATTTTCTGCCTCTAAAGCCATAAGTGAATTCGAAGTCGTTACAAAATAAACACGGCCTTCTTGCGCATCGTAGGCTGGTGTAGCCACAATTTCTGACTTGATATGAGTCTTCCAAAGCTCCTGTCCGGACTCTAAATTAACACTATAGAAATATCCATCATTTCCACCAAAATATAAGCGATTATTAAAAACAGCAGGCTCTTTTTCTACACCGTTAGGTACAGCGTAGCTCCATTTGCGATTTCCCGTTTTAATGTCGTACGCAACTAGACCGTCATGCGCGTTGCTTGCAATTAAAAGCTTATCCGTAAAGACAACCCGCGCGCGATTAATTTTGCGATAACGAGTGATCGGTGAATCTACCGTCGAACGAACGAACGCCACATTAGTTCTAACAGGCGCTTCTGTTTGGGCCGATTTCAGACTCACACACGAACTCAGCATTACGCTGGCAAGCCCGAGCCACAGCATCGAGTTTAGTGTTTTCACTATTACGCCCCTGCTTGGTCAGCGTTCTTTTTTAAACGAAGTAACAATAGGTACTTTTGCGCCTGCTCTGCCGCCGACTGATCGGCTCCAAAATGATTAGCCATTTTTTCTTCGCTATCCATTTTTGATTCCGGAATATCACCCTTAGCGATCACATCTTTATATTGAGCTTCCGCTAAATCGTACTGCTTTAAACCTTCATGCGCCAAGCCCGTTTGAAGCTTAAAATACGATGTCATAAATGGATATTTGCTCGAGCCAATTACAGATTGATTCTTTTTGATAACTTGATCGAAGTTTCCTAACGATAATTGAGTCGCCGACCATTTTTTCAAAATCATGTAATCTACTAATGTTTTAGGCGATGACTCCATAGACTTTTCTAACACCAAGGCCGCTTGATCCAATTTTTTATATTCCCAGTATAAGTCTGCCAATACTAATGCCGTCACTTTACCAGGCACTAGCTTTGGACTAGCTGTATGTAAATCGGTGAAACGCGCTAACACAGTACCGTAATCTTTTTCAAGATCACCAGATGCTTTTGCTTTTAATTCTGGTTTAGGTTCGGCGTCTTTTTTTGCGTCTTTTTTAGTTTTATCTGCCGCTTTAGCTGCTTCCTGCTGAGCTTGGCGTTCAGCTTCGTCAAAATCGGTTTTGATTTTTACATAATCTTTTTCAATCAAGTAGTATTGATCTTGAATTTTTAATTGAGCACTATGCTTTACTTGTCCATAAACAGCATAACCAAGTCCAGACAACGCAACAACACCAACTAATAAAATGATGATGACTTTATTGGCGACTATCCAGTCAAAAGCTAAAGTCAGCTTTCTTTGAAAGTTATCTTGCTTTGCCAATTCGCGATCTGAAATTCCAAATCCTTGAGTGCCATGACCCGTGCGCTGAGTCCCGTTGCTTTCATTGTTCGGTGTAACGTTATCCAATTGTTTCTCCTTGGTAATTCGACCTTACAATGATCAACAGGACTTGCGTCTTGAGTCAACACATAACTGCTTTCAAAATGAAAGCAGTTATTGATGAAAACTATCGATTATTGATCTCTCTTAATGTTGTGAAAGAGCGATTCGATTTTCCAGGATGTTTTTGTTTCAATTTTGCGACCGTTTTGATACGCTCTTCAGCTAAACGATCCGCAGCCATATAGGTAGGGATCTTGTCGCGTTTTGCAATTTTGAAAACTTGCTTCAGATTGTCATAAACACGCTTCGTCTTATCGAATGCGCGGCTCTGAGAATAGCCTTCCAGTTCAACAAACACGTTCATTAAACCACCCGCATTTACGATGTAGTCTGGTGCATACAAAATACCCATTTCTTCAAGAGCATTACCATGACGTAATTCAAGAAGCTGATTATTAGCGCCGCCACAAATAATAGGCGTTTTAAATGAAGACAATGTTTTTTCATTAACAATAGCGCCCATTGCACACGGAGCTAGCACATCACATTCAACTGATAAAATCTCAGTTGGCGCCACAACCTGAACATTTGGATACATATCTTTAATTTTTTTAATTTTATCCGCATCGATATCTGAAATGATAACCTTCGCGCCTTCTTGCTCTAAGTATTTAACTAAGTTAAAACCAACATTGCCTAAACCTTGAACAGCAACACGAAGTCCCTTTAAGCTATCACTGCCTGATTTTTCATTCACAGACGCCTTAATACCCATCAACACGCCATGAGCCGTGTACGGCGACGGATCACCCGAACCACCGAAGTCTTTAGAAATACCAGTTACCCACGGAGTCTCCATATAAATGTACTCCATATCTTGTTCACTTGTACCGACATCTTCAGCTGTAATATATTTACCATTTAAAGAGTTAACAAATTGACCAAACGCACGGAACAAACCTTCCGTTTTTTGAGTCTTTGAATCACCGATGATAACAGCCTTACCGCCTCCTAAATTCAAACCAGCGGCCGCCGCTTTGTACGTCATACCTTTAGACAAACGAAGAACATCCACCAAAGCTTCGTCTTCATTCGCATAATTCCACATACGCGTCCCACCCAAAGCCGGACCCAATGTCGTGTTGTGTAAAGCAATAATAGCCTTTAAACCCACGTCTGGATCATGACAAAATACTACCTGTTCGTGACTTCCTGTTTTCGCGATGACTTCAAATGTAGCCATGAATCTCCCCTCAAAAAAATCGACTATTTAGTCTATTGTTAAGGAAATATGACTTAGTTAGAGTACAAATACGAGAATTGATGCGAAGCAGACTAAAAAAATCACCAAATACAAACGTTTCAAATGCCTAGAAATAGCCACCTGAGCGTCTTCTGCGTCCTTTAGCTTTTGTTTAAGATCTAGAATTTCGCCTTCAAAACGATCATTTTCTGAGGCGGAGTTAAACACAAGTTCATCCATACGCTTGGTTAATGTCGCCTCGATGTCCTTTTTTAAAAAGCTAATATCTTTTTGCAAAAAATAAGATGAGTTCAAACCCGGGATCTTTTCCTGAAGAATCATGTACCACTGAAGAGCTCGATAAATATGCGGCGGAACATCGTCCCCTTTCTGAGTCCACCTCGACCACGAAGACGGATCAACTAATAACAACTGCGCCATTTTTCGTTGAGACAAATCTAAGCTGGAACGAATGTGCTCAAGATCTCCAATCTGATCCTTAATTACCTTAACCTGAGCCTCGTAATTTAAACGAACGGCAGAAACAGCTCTACTCCCCGGCTTATTTTGCGATTTTTCAGATTCATTTAAAAGATCCATCTATTAATTAGTAACGTGGACATTATTCCCCTGTCAAATCCGCCGCGATATTTGCCCAATTAATGGATGAATTCACAGACCTCTAAAAAAACAAAACCAAACAGTATGTTGTATTTTGCATGTTAAAATTAGTTTTTTACACCATTTTACGTTGTATTTTACATCATGACGAAATCTGGATTGCCGGAAAACCCTAGAGTCATAAGATTTTGATGTTTACCAGGGTATTTGTATCCTACTTTTCAAATTATACTAAAGCTTTTAGTTATAAGCTTTAGTACTATATATTTAAAATTACATGCTATTTTGCTATATGATCACTGGTTTTTAGCGAACCCAATTTGAAAATTGCAAATTTATTGTTTCTTTTTTATTATCGTTACAAATAAATTTCCACTCGTTCATTTTTTTTGCTTTATTATTATGTGTCGTATTTCGTTTTCACATTTTCCATTTTCGAAAATTAATTTATTTCCTATGTTTACAATCGGTATTTTTTGAATAATCCTTAGAACTTAGACACGATTTTGGGTGGATTTTTGCGCTATCAATTAAACAAAAATAAGTATCTTTTAGCCCCTGAAGTGGATCGACTTACGTCCATTATAGATACATACATTGATAAGGATATTCGCAACTGTTTGATATTGCTTGTTGGTTTGAAAACAGGCGCTCGTGCTCAAGAAATACTCAATATCCAAAAATCAGATCTAAACACGTACGACATGTCCGTTTTTATTCGCGGCCTTAAAGGCAGCAACGATCGGGAAATTCCGTTGCCGAACGGGCTATTTTTGAAACTTCAGCGCTATGCCGATTCCGTCGAAACCCAGAAAATTTTTAACATTACGTATGATCGCCTTTATCAAATTTGGGATTTGTATCGGCCGGTGCCTAAAAAGTTTCACTCACTTCGGCACACATTTGCAATTCAGCTCTATCGAAAAACGAAAGATTTGCGACTAGTCCAGGTAGCCCTTGGCCATCGCAACATCACTAACACAATGATATATGCCGACTATGTTTACACACAGGATGAACTTCGCAAACTTATCCTGTGATACAGTCAACTTTGCCCCAAGTGACCGTTAGCGGCCATTACAAACCTTCTTAGACAGCCGTTCCCTACTATCCTTCTCTAAGGGCACAAGAACGCCTTATTCTAATAGGTGGCGGACCAGGACGCCCCAAGGCCGCTCTACAGCAATTCAGCGAATGGGCCAACCAAGAACGCGGAACTATTTTAATCATCACCTGGGCATCAAAAATCCCAGCAGAGGTTGCTACCGACATTATAGACGACTTTTCTGAACATTTTCGAGGGCAGTTCTTGATTTCAATGACCGCTCCCCAAAGCATTACAGAACAATATGACTTTGTAAGAAATCTTCAGCAAGCCACGGGCGTGTTTTTCTCCGGCGGCGATCAAAGTTTAATAATGGACACTTTTCACATTCCCGGTGGATCTATGGTTCAAAGAGCGCTGGTAGAGGCCTATCATAACGGCATCGTTTTCGGCGGTACTAGTGCCGGCACTGCCATTATGTCCCGGAATATGATCACAGGCAGCATTCAGGATGATGGTCAAGTTCCCATCGGAATCGGTCTCGGCTTCTTACCGCCTCACGTAATCGTAGACCAGCATTTTTCACAAAGAGACCGCGAAGCGCGGCTCCTGCGCGCCAAAACACAATCAGGAACAAAAATAGCAATTGGAATTGATGAAGATACGGCAATCATCGTTCGTA
This sequence comes from Bdellovibrionaceae bacterium UBA2351, assembly GCA_002344565.1. Lineage (GTDB taxonomy): Bacteria > Bdellovibrionota > Bdellovibrionia > Bdellovibrionales > Bdellovibrionaceae > UBA2316. The sequence continues at coordinate 20,055 of DDTZ01000100.1, forward strand.
ACAAATCGGAAATCCGCGTGGACGGTGACCACTCAGTACGCATCTATCGAGAACTAGGCAATATCTACACTGAAAAAAAACTTAAAGCCGGCGACACCTGGACGATACCTTACAACTGATTCACCTAAGATAGATCCACAAATAAAAAACGCGAGGTATTCAACCTCGCGTTCTAAATTAAATTTAGATAGAACTAATTATAAACCAAGCTCACGCAATTCTTTAGCTACGCGATGTTGGTTTTTTCTAGGATTCGTAGTTTTCTGCTTAGTTTCTTTTTTATAACGAAAGAATTTATCGCTACTTGGAGCCGCGATTTCAGTTTGCGCTTCATCATAGAAAACTACACTCGAATCTTTCTCTGCTCTCTTAGTGCGTACTAAATTTTTACGAGAATCCAGTTCATTTTGAGTGTACACTTGGGATTTAATCTTTGTGTGCAACTCCTTCTGAGCCTTAGTGTCTTCACTAATCAAAGAGTTGAAGTCTTCTACTTTTGCAAAAACACTCATTCCGATGATTAGAGTTAAGATTAAAGCTTTCATATCATTCTCCTTACAGTTAGTCTCGATAGACATGATTGCAATGACATGGCCGTCCTATTCAATCCTAGTAGACTTAAAAATCATTTAAACCGAGAGTGTTAATTATTGATAACAGGTGTAAACAAATCATATAGTCAATGTATCCATTTGAAACAACGAAGGTAATCCATGATTCAGCAGCTTTTTCCCACCCAGATACTTAACGCCTCCCTTTTTCCCGCCAATAGCCGTTTCCTTAAAGACCTGAAGAAGGAAATTTTGAAGATCTCGGAAGTGGACCTTGAAGGTCAAGACTGGTCAGAGCAGAACTACCTGTTTGGCTACACATCCTACGGTTCTTTGGATCAACTCCATCAATTTTCTTCGTCGTTTAATGATTTAAAAAAGAAAATAGACAAGCACATCCGTAAATACGTAAAAGAATTAGGTTGGGACATAGATCCAAAAGAGATTTGCCTGTCTAAAATGTGGGTGAATATTATGCCCAAGGGAACTATCCACACTGGACATATACATCCGCTGAGTGTGATTTCTGGAACATTTTACGTGAGTCTACCTAAAAAAAATGTACCCGCTCTTAAATTTGAAGATCCCCGTTTTACGCAAATGATGGCGACACCGCCCAAGAAGAAAAACGTAGCTTTGAAAAATCTAAACTTTTTTAATTTTATGCCTAAAGAGGGCGACATTGTATTATTTGAAAGCTGGCTCCGCCACGAAGTCGTTCAAAATAATTCTGATGATTTACGAATTAGCGTAAGTTTTAACTACGATTGGAAATAAATGCTAGAATTAAAAAACGCAGGAAAAAGATTTAATTCCCGGTGGCTGTTTCAGAACTTGAATTTTCAAGTTCAAACTGGTGATTTTATTTCTATTTTAGGACCATCTGGTTGCGGAAAATCAACACTACTGCGCATTTTAGCTGAACTCGATACACTCACAGATGGCCACATTATCCAACCTGCCACAACAACCCCAGGATTTGTTTTTCAAGAATCTTGTTTGCTCCCATGGCTGACTGTTTACGAAAATGTCGCTATTGGCATTTCAAAAAACACACTCACAAATTCTGAAAAGTCAGATCAGATCGAAAAAATCCTAAAAACGGTAAAATTAAAAGACGCAGCTTCGTTGTTTCCCCACCAACTCTCTGGCGGAATGAAAATGCGTGTGTCTATCGCTCGGGCCCTTATAAATAACAAATCAATTCTGTTTTTAGATGAACCATTTGCAGCCTTGGATGATTTCATTCGCTTTGAGCTACAGGAAGAATTACTGGAATATTGGAAACAACACAAGATGACAGTGTTCTTTGTTACACACTCTGTAACAGAAAGCGTATTTTTATCACAGAAACTTTGGCTGTTTCCACAAGGCGATCAACTTCAATTCCAAGAACTCGACTTAAAAAAATCCGACACTAGTCCTCATATGTATCGTCAATCGCCAGAATATTTTAAATTGGTCACTGAAATTTCAGATCGTTTGCGAGGTAAAAAGTGAAACAGTTTCTACCGACTTTTCTCCTTGTTGTCGTTGCAACAGCTGTTGTGGAAATTTTAAATAAAATTGGCTCTTGGGATGCACAATTAATTCCCCCTGCCTCGGTTATTCTAGATACCGTCATCGAAAACAAAGAGAGTTTTCTTTCCGCTTTTTGGGACACTCTAAAGCTAAGCGCGCAAAGTTTAGCATTAAGTTTTGCGCTGGGTTTCACTTTGGCTATTATTTTTTCGCTGAATGACTGGATTAAACGCGCCGTATTTCCCTTAGCTATTTTCTTTCAAACGGTTCCCATTATTGCAATCGCACCACTTTTAGTTATCTATTTGGGCTACGGACCACAAACCATTTTAGCATCAGCAGTGTTCGTTAGCGTATTTCCTATTCTTGCTAATACACTTGTAGGCTTAGACACCATAAATAAAAACTTACTTGAACTTTTCAAAGTCTACAAACGAACCTCACTGCAAACATTGTTTTATTTAAAGATCCCGGGCTCGTATCATTTTATTTTTTCGGGATTAAAAATCTCGTCGGGACTAGCCGTCATCGGTGTCGTAGCTGGCGAATTTGTCGCCGGAGGAGGCTTAGGTTCCCTAATCGATACATCCCGTACCCAGCAACGGATTGATTTAGTTTTTGCGGCTCTGATTGGATTAGCTCTCATTGGACTTTGTCAAATTATGTTACTTAATACCATAAACTTATTGATCACCCGCCGGAGACCTTTTAAGCTTTAAGCTTTTGGAGGTCAGGATGAAATCTATAAAATTGATTGGTCTACTTTGCGTCGTTTTTTGTTCTAGCCTATTGGCGCAAACGTCAGAAACTCAAACGCCTACAGGAACTGTTTACAAATTAGCATTAAATTGGGTACCAGAGCCTCAGTTCGGTGGTTTTTACCAAGCACTCATTGATGATGAATTTAAAAAACAAGGTTTAAATGTCGAAATCATTCCCGGGGGCTCAGGAACTCCGACGGTTCAAATGCTTACTAAAGGTGTTGTTGATTTCGCCATTGTATCCGCAGAGGAAATCTTAATCTCTAATGATAAGAATCTAAAAAATAACGTCGTTGGCGTTTTCGCTACCTTTCAAAAAAACCCTCAAATGATTATGTCACACGAATCAAGAAAGTTTAAAAATATCGGTGATGTACTAACTAATGAAGGTTACTTAGCTTGGCAAAAAGGCTTGTCATACTCGCTATTCCTGTTAAAAAAATATCCAAACTCAAAAGTTAAAATGGTTCCGTATTTAGGAGGCCTTACCCAATTTCAAAAAGATAAAATGTTGTCGCAACAAGGCTTTATTACGAGTGAACCCATCGCGGCCGGCGATTTAAAAATCCCTGTATCCACATTCCTGGTAGCTGACGAAGGCTTTAACCCGTACACTACTGTTCTTTCCGTCAGAAAAGACTTCAACAAAGCTCGCCCCGAGACAGTTAAAAAACTTCACCAAGCCGTTGCTAATGGCTGGGCGGCTTATTTAAAAAACCCAGAGAGGGCAAATGCCTACATGGCTAAATTAAATCCAGGCATGAAGCCAGAAACCTTTAAGAAAAGCGCTGATGCACAGGCGCCACTTATCCAAGGCGCAGACGGGTTAGGGAAAATGACTGAGTCACGCTGGGCGGAACTGATTCAACAAGTAAAAGAACTAGGTCTTGTTAAAAATAAACTAAAAGCTGAAAATCAGTTTGTAAATTTCTAGTTTATTGAGTGTAAAACTGTAGACATTGATTACTTTGAACAGAGATCGAACCCGATCTCTGTTTCCATTTTTTATAAATGAATGACATCACTAAGTTTGGTCGCTTTAAAAAATACAATTTCATTTGATCGCGAATAATATTTTCGCCAACCATTTTTTTTAGCTGATACATCTGCAAGCCCCAACGCAAATTCTCAGGATTCCCTAAAAATTGTTTTAGCTTTTGCCGGCTTTCGGGTGATTGCTTTTCATATATTTCACCCCAATCCGAGGTTTTTACGTCGTCTACACGCGCCACAGCCGCCAACAATTCGCGTGAAGTTATTCGACTTAAATCGTCGACAAACTGATCGGGCCTATCTAGAGGATGGTCTTTTAGAATACCCGCCGAAGAAAGCTGAACCTTAATATCTTTAGAACCGTCCTCAGTTATAATCCTAACCTCATCAGTTAGATTGGAACGCAAACCAAAACCAAAAGCATTATGTATCACAACATCTGCGAGTCGTTTTTTCAAAAACTCGGCTTGCTCTGGAAACTTGGACTCAAATTCGGCCAATGTGAGCGTTGCGGATGCAATCGGCTTATCACTGTGTTGTTCGAGCACAATTTTAACAGAGGCTTTTTTAAGCCCCAACCAGCTTCGCTGAGTGAATTCCCCTAACACACGGGGCAACTGAGCCTGGTCGCTGTGAGCTAAATTCTCCCTAATCACAAGAGCCATTCCATGAGCCATTTCCCAAAGAGGGAGCGGATGCAATGCTTTTATTTCACGCTTAATTTCGGCGGATTGAATCCAGTTCAAAAAATGAGCAGTTAGCTCGATCTGATTTGGGTATCGAGACGCGAATTCCACTGGTTGATCGGTAGGTGATTTTAAAAACGTCCACACCAAATCTTGTTTCAATTCCAAAGGCATTGTTTTCACGAATGATTGCATCAGTTCAAAAACTATCGTCGCATCCAAATTTTTAAAAGTCCGCATAACTTCGAGCTCGGCCATATCGTTAACCAGAATATTTTCAATCATAGACCTTCCGTGACTTTGAAAATCA
>DDTZ01000032.1:0-8862 GCA_002344565.1 Bdellovibrionaceae bacterium UBA2351
TCAAAAAATCCTTCTTCCTTCGTGATAAAGAATCTCAAATCATTGATACTCTTTACTTCGGTGGTGGCACTCCTAGCCTATTTGCCATTAAAGATATTGTACAAGTTATCGAAGCCTTATCAAGAGCTGGCTATCCTCTGAGTCCAGACGCGGAACTCACTATGGAGTTAAACCCCGGCACTGTAAATGAAGACAAACTGAATGAATATTTAAAATTAGGTTTTAATCGTTTTAGTGTTGGCGCGCAGACGTTCAATGCCACTCACTTAAAACGGGTTCATCGCGAGCACTCGGTCATTGATACCATTGAGTCGTTAAAGTTACTGAAACGATATAATTTGAATTACAATTTCGATTTACTTTTTGGAATGCCTCATCAAACCGTAGCGGAACTGGATCACGACCTAAGTCAGGCACTTGAAATTTTGCCCCCTCATATTAGTCCTTATTATTTAACAGTTCCCGAGGGTCATCCGTTATCAAAGAATCGCCCTCTTGAAGATGATCAAATGGTTATGTTTGAACGCATCGAACAGACGCTGAGCCAAAATGGGTATAACCGCTACGAAATTTCTAATTACGCTCGCCCAGGATATGAATCTAAACACAACTATTTATACTGGAGCGATCACAATTATTGGGGAATTGGCCTTAGCAGTCACTCATACTTAAGACAGGCCGAAGGCGCACCCTGGGGCCACCGTTTTTGGAATCCCAACAATATTAAAATCTATCAGCAAGAAATTGCTGAATTGAAAACTCTAGAATCCCCTACGCAATTGGCGGATATTTATTTCGAAACCCTAAAAGAAAATCAGTCCCTAACTGATTTCTGTCATACGTCTCTACGTCGCGCCAAGGGTTTAATTTTATCCGATTTAGAAGCCAAATTCTCGGGTCCATCTTTGACTCGCGTTCACAAAGAACTTGATAACCTCAAAGACCGCGGCCTAGTCCAGCCCACTGAACTAGGATTCACCCTAAGCTCTAAAGGTAAGCTGATTAGCAATTGGGTCTTTGAAAAATTGACTTTTACGTAACCGTCCCCTAATTATCTCTATAGCCGTCTTGCGCGGCCAATTCGCAATTAAACGCATTCAACGGAGCTTATTTTGACATCTGACAATGATACAAACTCTTCAAAGGGTGAAAAAACAGAAAACTCAGCTGAAACGACTCATGGTGCAGCCTCTGAAATGGGTGCTGATTCCATCATTAATAAGTATAAAGCCGAAGCGGAAAAAAACAAAAACGATCTACTTTATATGAGAGCAGAATTTGATAATTATAAACGCCAAGCTATTAAAGAACGCTCGGATCTGCAAAAATACGGCGCCGAACGTTTCGTAAAAGACTTACTTCCTATTTTAGATAATTTTGAACGTGCTCTTTCTATGAAAGTAACAAATGAAAACTATGGGTCTTTTGTTAAGGGCATTGAAATGACCTCAACTGAAATTAAAAACTTACTTAACAAGCACGCTATTGTCGAAGTGCCAAGCGAAGGACAGCCCTTTGATCCTAGCATTCACGAAGCTTTAAGTGCCGAGGCCACGGACAAAGTCCCTCCTGGTTACATTGCACGCGTATTCCAAAAACCGTATAAGTTTCATGATAAAGTGATCCGCACCGGCCAAGTCGTTGTGGCTCAAAAAATGGATGCTTAAAAATGGCTAAACAAGATTACTACGCGCTGTTAGGGGTTTCCCGTAGCGCTACGGATGACGAAATTAAAAAAGCCTATCGCAAACTAGCGATTCAGTATCATCCAGATCGTAATCCTGGTGATAAAAAGGCCGAGGATAAATTCAAAGAAATCACCGAGGCTTATGAAACCCTAGGCGATTCTAAAAAACGCGATATGTACGATAAATTTGGTCACACCCAAGGTGGTAATCCCTTTGGGGGCGGCGCGGGTGGCCCTTTTGGCGCCGGTGCTGGTGGTGGCTTTGGTCGTACGTATTCAGGCAATGCGGGCGGCGATCCGTTCCAAGACATCTTCGGTGATGTCTTTAGTGAGGTGTTTGGGGCCTCTCGCGGAGGCGCAGGACCTCGCGCTGGGCGTCAGCGTCCTCAAAAGGGTGCGGATTTACGTTACACTCTCAGTATTTCTTTAGAAGAGGCCGCTGCTGGTTGCGAGAAAGTAATTTCATTCTTACGTAACAACGGAACTAAAGAAGAAAATGCGAAACTGGCGGTGACGGTTCCAGCAGGTGTTAAAGAGAATCAAAAATTAAAATTAACTGGTGAAGGCGACGGGTCTTTATCGGGTCAAGCCGGCGATTTGTATGTGATTATACAGATTCAAGAGCACTCGTTATTTAAACGCGAAGAAAATGACATCGTTTTAGAACTTCCTGTTTCTTATATCGATGCTATCCTTGGAACTTCGATAGAAGTACCCACATTAACTGGACGAGTATTGATTAAAATTCCACCGGGAACCCACACCGGCCAAGCGCTTAGATTAAAGGGAAAAGGTTTACCGAAAATGGGCGGCTTTGGTAGTGGCGACATGTTAATAAAAATTTTAGTGGATACACCACAAGAGGTCTCGGCCGCTGAAAGAGAGCTTTTAAATAAGCTTTCACAAACAGCCTCTGAAACACCTTTAATCAAAGAGTATAAAGAAAAGGTCCAGAAACTTTCTAAATACAGTAAATCCTAGCAAAAATTAAGAGACCTCCTCGATTTTTCAACGCACCTTGTGGCGGAAATGTAGGAGGTACATTTCCTCTATTTTCTGCACTATACTTATAGACTATGAAACGTTTGGCTCTTATATATTTGGCTTTTTTATTGGGATTAGGGTGCGCAACGAATGTGAAAACTCACCGACCTGAGTTATCTGGGCGATCGACAGCTCCGGTGGCGCCAGTAAAAAAGGTGCCTGGCAAAACACCTCCGCAACAAGTAGCAACTCCCGCCAAATCAGAAACTCCGGCCGATCCTAACGCGGCCAACGCTTTTCTTGCCGATGAAAATAAATTCGCCCAGTTTGAAAAAGCTGGCTCTTACGCAGATGCCTTTTCGGTGGCCGCTAGTTTGTCAACATCCCATGCGGACCCTAAAAAGGCCGATTTTTATAAATCTAAAGCCATCGATATTTTGAACGCGCGATTAACTAAAGATCAATTGCACTCAATCGCACGCACATCTGACTTTGGGTATTTGCGTGGGTATGCTTTGTTCAAATTAGCAGAAATTGAACTAGCCAACAATAACATCGATGAAAGCAAACGTTATTACCGTTCCGTGGTTGAGCTTCTTCCTGAGAGCGAAATAGCCATTTCTTCTCAGCGAGTGATTTCAGACATGGAGGCAACCGTTCGCGTATCCGCTCAAACAATTGGTGTCGTTCTTCCTCTGACTGGAAAAAGTGCCTCTGTTGGTCAAAAGGTTTTGCGCGGACTACAATTAGGTCTTGGAACTCATCAAGGTTTTTCTAAATTTCGGCTAGCTATAGTGGATAGCGAAGGTCGTTCGGACTTGGCTCGCTTAGGTGTGGAAAAATTAGTAAAAGAAGACAATGTTATTGCCATCGTTGGTGGTGTATTGGCAAAAACTGTCGGTACTGAGCTTGCCATTGCTTCGGAATATAATGTCCCATTTATTTACTTATCTCAGAAACAAGGTTTAAATGATATTCACCCAACCGCCGTAAGAAATGCACTCACTGCTGAAATGCAGGTCCGTCACTTGGTCAAGACCGCGATGACAGAAATGGAAATGTCGGAATTTGCCATCCTTTATCCCAACGATCCCTACGGCGTTGAGTACGCGAATTTATTTTGGGATGAAGTGATCGCGCAAGGTGGCCAAATCGTTGCGGCTCAAACATATGATCCCAAGGAAACTGACTTTAGACCAGTCGTTCAACGACTAGTAGGCACTTACTACATCGAAGCCAGAAAAGACGAATATACACAAAAACTGCGGGCCTTTAAGCAGTCATTAAAAGGAAAAAATGCACGTGAAAACGTGAATACGGACGATTTACTTTCGCCTATTCAAAATTTTGATGCCATTTTTATTCCCGATCAGGCGCGTGTGATTTCCCAAATCAATGCATTCCTGAACTATTCCCGCGTGAAAGATACAAAAATACTGTCTACAAATATCCTAAATACGGCGGGTTCAGCTAAACGTTTAGCGCAGTTGAACTACCCGGTTTATTTTGCGGATAGTTTTATTGCAGAAGGACCGAGCCAATCTAATTCTGATTTTGTTCGCGAATATATGAGTTACTTCAATGAATACCCAGCCCAGTTTGAAATTGCGGCCTATGACTCTGGTTTAATTCTGCGCCAACTTGTCCTTCAAGGCGTCTACACACGCGACGATCTTGGTAAACAGCTCTTAAAGCTTAAAAACTTTGATGGCAGCTTTGGCCCCCTATCAACGACATCTAATAAAGATCTTTTCCGCACATTGACTACACTTACGGTTCACAAAGGTGAAACTGTAAAGTTCAAAGAATAGCCCATAAGGACCGCTTTAAGCGGTTTTTAGGTATTTTTTAAATATTTGTTACTCTCTTTAACCGCTGCTACCGCGTTGTGTATCTAACTCTCCGAAGGGCCTGATTACAGGCCAAAAACTCAAAAAGCCAGGAGGGCTTATGTCATTAGCAGCGGCGGTAACTACACTAGTAAGTAAAGAAATTATTGATGAGTGCAGAAAAAAGTTAGTTCTTGCTAAACAAGATTTATTGAATCGCATGAAAATGTCAGCAGAACGCTTTAAAGAAAATAACAAAAATGTGGGTGATGAAATCGATCAATCGGTGGCCCAACTTGAAGAATATAATTTGTTGATCAACCAAGAACGCCTTCGTTTTCAATTGTCAGAAATAGAATTTGCCTTAGCGCGAATAGAAAAAAATCATTTTGGCGTATGTGAAGAAACTCTTGAACCAATTGAAGAACAGCGTCTACTCAGCATTCCATGGACTAGGCTCAGTATCGAGGGTGCCGAAATTCGCGAACGATATAAAAATCATTTTGCACAAATATAAGGAAAATAAAATAATCTGACACGAACTTAACACCTCTGTAATAGTTTAATTCCATCGCGTTAAGTTTGTGTTGAATAAATAATCATTATCATTTTTTTGATGACACTCTAATTCTTCTCCGTATTATTCAGCCTTGTTTCAGCGGCCTATAGTATTTTTCAGACAAGGGGAAGAAATGAAAAGTTCAGTTATCGTTGAAAAAAAGGGGAAGACTAAAACTGCCAAGTCTCAAAAGATCGGCGGTAAAAACCAAATGGGTGAATCAAGCGTGGCAACACATACGACATCACAAAATGGTTCTTCATTAATAGCTGAGGTAAGTTTATCAGATTTATTACCCTCTATTAAAGAATCATTACTATTTCAGAAAAGTCAGATTCTTAACAGAACCGACGAATTTAAGCGCTCTCAACAAGAATCCGTTCAACTGTCTGATGAAGCCGAAGTGGCTTCTAATGATTTGAGCAACAACCTATCTATCCATTTACATGAGCGTTCCATGAAGGCTCTTTTAGAGATCGATAAGGCTTTAAATAAAATTGCTCAAGGTATATATGGTGAGTGTGAAGGTTGTGGTGACCACATCAGTCCAAAACGCCTGCAGGCACGGCCTTTGGCGCCTTTGTGTATTTCGTGCATGGAAGAACGCGAAGAAGAAAGCCGTATTAAGCATCAGTAGTTCCGCATTTATTAAAAAATAAAACCTCCTTTACGGACAAGGGGGGTTTATGACAGGGATGTCGCTATTCCAGCCCTTTTTTCTAGACTTTACGTCAGCAATTCACTTTAAAAACCTCTAAAATCAGGTCCTTAGATAGCAAAAAACTCTTAAAGCCTAACGGTTTTCAGACCGAATATTTGTGTAAGAAAAATCGTACAAATAAAGGGTGCTGATATGAGTTTTGATGATAGAAGCGGAAACGGTGGATCTTACAAAGACGATAAAACTATCGATATACCACCAACTCTTCCAATGTTGCCGGTCCGTGATTTTGTTGTGTTTCCTTACATGATTATTCCGCTCGTAGTTGGGCGTGAGTCATCAATTCGTTCAGTTGAGGAAGCTCTATCGAAAAACAGACTTATCTTCTTAGTATCTCAAAAAGATCTAAATGAAGAAAACCCAAATCCAGATTCGATTTATACAGTCGGAACAATCGCAATGATTATGCGAATGAAAAAAGTTCCAGATGGTCAAATCAGAATTCTAATTCAAGGTGTGGCTAAAGGCCGTATCAAGAATTATGCAAAAACATCCCCAAATTTCGAAGTTGCAGTAGAAAAAATTGAAGACTTACGAACTACGTCTCCAACTGAAAATGAAGTTCTAATGCAAAAAGCTAAAGAGCGTATCGAAAAAATTATCTCATTAGGTAAAACATTATTACCAGATATCTTGTTAGTATTAGACGATTTACAAGATCCAGGTAAAGGTGCTGATTTAATCGCAGCTAATCTTGGTATCAAAGTCACCGAAGCTCAAAAAGTAATTGAAACAACAGACGCCAAAGAAAGAATGAACTTAGTCTTAGACTTTTTGAATTCTGAAATTGAAGCGCTTCAATTGCAAAACAAAGCTAAAGGTGGCAAGGAAGACACGCCAAAATCAACTCGTGATCAATTCTTTAAAGATCAAATGAAGGCGATCAAAAATGAATTGGGCGAAAATGATTCGAAATCGGAAGAAATCGAAGAACTTCGTGAGAAAATCAACACGGTTGGAATGCCTAAGCCGGTACTGACAGAAGCCTTAAAGCAGCTTCACCGTTTAGAGCGTATGCACCCAGATGCTTCAGAAGCAACGATGGTTCGTACTTACCTAGACTGGATGGTTGATCTTCCGTGGGCTAAAAAATCGGATGATTCTATTGATTTAAATAGATCAAAAGAAGTTCTTGATGAAGATCATCACGAATTACAAAAAGCAAAAGATCGCGTACTTGAGTTTTTAGCTGTACGTAAACTTAAAAATAATATGAAAGGTCCTATCTTGTGTTTCGCAGGACCTCCAGGAGTAGGTAAAACGTCTCTTGGTAAATCGATCGCTCGCGCGATGAACCGTGAATATCATCGTATCGCCCTTGGCGGCGTGAAAGATGAAGCGGAAATTCGCGGTCACCGCAGAACATACGTTGGCGCGATGCCGGGTAAAATTGTTCAAGCTTTACGCCAAGTAAAAACGAACAATCCAGTTATCGTACTCGATGAGATTGATAAATTAGGAAGTGATTTCAGAGGTGACCCTTCAGCCGCAATGCTTGAAGTGTTAGACCCAGAACAAAATGCAACGTTCAGAGATAACTACTTGAACGTAGACTTTGATTTGAGCAACGCACTCTTCATCGCTACTGCGAACGTTCTTGAGAACATTCCAGCCGCTTTAAGAGATCGTATGGAAATCATTCAGATTCCTGGTTACACAGAAAATGATAAGCTATTAATTACTAAAAAGCATTTGATCCGTCGCCAACTAGAAAACAACGGTCTTGAAGCTCATCAAGCTACATTTACTGATGAAGGTATCAAATATCTAATTGCTGGCTACACTCGTGAAGCTGGTCTTCGTAACCTAGAGCGCGAAATCGGTTCAGTATGTCGTAAGATTGCAAAAATGGTAGTTATGGGCGAAGCGACTCATTTTGAAGTTACGCCAACAACTGTTCCAGAATTGCTAGGGGCGCCGAGATTCTTACGTGAAGAGAAATTAGAAGATTCACAAGTCGGTATTGTTCAAGGTTTAGCATGGACTCAGGCTGGCGGTGAAGTACTACAAATCGAAGCACTGAAAATGAAAGGTAAAGGTCACTTGGCTCTTACTGGACAACTAGGTGATGTTATGAAGGAATCAGCGCACGCAGCCATGTCATATTGTAAAGCGCACATGGAAGAACTAGGAATTCCAGATGATTTCTTTGAAAGATACGATATCCACGTGCATTTACCAGCGGGCGCTATCCCTAAAGATGGTCCTTCGGCAGGTATTACGATGACGACGGCTTTAATCAGCTTGATGACGGACACTCCAGTACGTCACGATATCGCGATGACAGGTGAAGTAACTCTACAAGGCAAGGTACTTCCAGTCGGTGGTATCAGAGAGAAATGTTTGGCAGCTTTAAATCAAGGAATCACTACTGTAGTAATCCCTTTAGCGAACCAAAAAGATCTTTCAGATATTCCGAAATTCTTTAAAGATAAAATGCAATTTATCTTGGCAGAAAACTTAGACGAAGTGTTCACTGTAGCACTAGATAAGTCTGCTAAAGGTAAACCTAAAAAGACAGAAGGCAAAACTGGCAAAAAAGCTAAGACGTCTTCTTCAGCAGCAGCATAATTAGTTAGTAAGTTTAAGTACGATTTTCTTAATAGGACTCAGCGATGAGTCCTATTTTTTTGTATAATAAACGACGTCTGTTATTTCACGCTCGAAAATAAAATCAGGAATCCAAATATAACCCGTCTTCGGATCGCACTTTTCTTTAGCTTTTAATTCGGGATTTAAATACGAGGCGCAGCTATTGCCCCAAGAGTTTCTTAATTTTAATTCGCATACGCGTTCTTTTTTGTTCCATCGTCTGCCGACGATTCCCGAAGCATGCTGACCAGATTTGTTGTAATGCTCACTGCCCGGCACATAAAATATACGGGTCCAATAGCTAAGGGCCACAAAATTTTCTTTATCTAACTCTTGATGAATTTCTTTAACCAAATCTTTTTTTCCTAATTTTTTTGCCGACGGCATCCTGCCAGATTTCAAAAATGATGGAATTGCATCTAACCAACCCTCTAGAAATCCTAACTGGAACCTAACTTTTAAATCCGGCCTCACGCGAATCATATAAGGT
>DDTZ01000032.1:9202-15930 GCA_002344565.1 Bdellovibrionaceae bacterium UBA2351
ACCGATGAGTTATCCAAAATGGCCATCAATTCATCGTCCGATAGCAAATTGATATAACTTTTTGAATCACGATAGGTATCAAGCGCTGTAAAACCTTGAATATTTTTAGATTTTTTTTGTTTGTCGTATTGCTCTTTTAGAGCCACAAGCGCATTGATTTGATCCCGAATTGTTTTATAGGGACTGTTTTTCAAAGCCTCGTCTTGAAAGGCTTGGGGGCAGATACCGTTTAGCTGTGAAAACACAACCGCTGGTGAAATTAATCCAGCATCTTCATTGGCTTTAAGTTTTGTATATTGATTAAACGTGATAGCTACATAACCAGCAGACGCCTGCTTACCCTGAAGCTCATCTTGATAACGGAACGTCAATAGATCAGCTGCTACGTTCGCATAGCACCAGCCGATATTACCCTGATTTCTGACCGGTCCCAATTGCTCGGAAACATCGACGTCGGTGCATGATCGTTCGTCTAATGTTTGGTCAGCATAAAGTAAATTGGCAGTCATTAGAGTTAAAACGTAAGCTAAAATGAATATAGTCCGTTTAAATTCCATGGCGAACTACAGAGCAATTCAGTTACCAGTTTTGTTTCAATCTATCGTTTTCAGACTCTAGAACTTTTACGAGAGTTTTAAGATCAGATACTTCTTCTTTTAAGATCATCATCTGTTCTTCTTTTTCTTGAAGGATCTGCGTATAGGCCTTTTTTAACTCATTCAATAATTTATTGGCGGCGGTCAATACCGGCTCATTAGTTCCAATTTTTGAAATCTTATCATGAAATTCACGAAGAGTTGGGTTTTCAAATTCCGTGGCGGTTACCGCTTCTTGTTTTTCCATTTGTGGATTCACCGCTTGTTTGTCTTTGCGGAAATAATACTCTTCATCGATGTTAATTGCAGCTTGTGGGCGTACTGTTTGTTGCTGTTGGCTTAACATTCCTTGCTGCATTTTCACTTGCGGCAGCTTTGCGTTCGCTGATTTTTTTAGATTCTCTAAAAAGTCAGGGTTGTAAGCGGGTTGCCCTGGTGAAAAAGATGCTGCTGGCTGCGGAGCCAATGGGCGAGGACGATTTGAATATACGCGATCAGTTTCAATTGGCTCTGATGCTGAATCAAAATCGTTAAGAATCTCATCGTCGAAGATCAAATCCGACCTTACGTCGTTTACATCAAGAGAATTAAGGGAGGGGCCGCTCTTGATTGTATTTTTAATTGGTTCATCGAAAATGTAATACTTGCCGTCTTGAAAATGATATTTGATATCATCAGCTTTAATTCTTCGTCTTAGTGTTGATACACTGATTTTGTATTTCGAAGAATAATCTGTCAGTGGTAGCCAAGTTTCCATTCTAGTTCCTAACTTCCGAAGTCTTAGTCTTTAGTCCGTTGCCCTATTTCCAGGAGATTTCAAACAAGCAAACAAAACTCGAAATTATTTCTCATTTTGTTTGCTTGTCTCTCGTAACCTGGCCCGATGGAAAACATTGTGTTTGTCCTTGGGTCAATTTAGCGGTTAGGCAACTAACCTAACAAGAGTAGCCAGTTTGGTGATGTGGCTATTCTTATATCTGAACATATTCAAGCGACTATCCGGTGTCAAATCATGGGTGAATAATCTTTGGCTATTAAGTGAAATCTACACCTAGGGCCTGAATACCTATTGATTATTCTGCTCCTAGGGGATTAAATCTACCTTAACTTGAATATTCGAATACGGAACAAAAAGAAAATTGGATTAGTTTTGAGTGGAGGCGGAATCAAGGCCGCCGCCTACCATATTGGTGTCTGCTTAGCTTTAAAGGCAAAGGGCTTCCATTTTGCCGGCGGATCCAAGAAACTGCTTAAAAATAAGAAGCGGCCAGATCTGACTATCCAGCTTTATGTGGGCTCTAGTGCCGGTTCTTTTGTTTCCACCATCCTTGCGGCTGGCTATCCAGTTGAATCCTTGATCACGGCATTTCAACTAGGCCTAGGCATTAGCCCTGAGTATTCAAACCAAGACTTCCGGATACTCACACCTCTAACCTATCGAAAAATCTTTGATATCAATAGTGCTAGCCTACTCAACTACATGCCTAAGACCTTTTTGAGCAAGTCCCTTGTGACGGGGGGTCTTGAAATGTTGATTAAAAATGGTTTCAAGGTGAACGGCCTATTCACAACCAAAGGTGTCGAGAAGTACTTAAGACAATACGTCCTTATCGAAAACGATTTCGCGTCCCTGGACCCCGAATTATACATTGTGGCTACACAACTAAACCACTCAAGGAAGGTTATCTTCGGGAATTTCCAAGAGAATTTGCAAACTCCGGCAACCAAACAGGTTAACTATGCGTCAATCAGCGAAGCCGTTGCTGCCAGTACCTCTCTGCCCCCAATTTTTTCGCCCTATAACCTGCCGAACCTTAAAGGTGAGGAACGTTATTACTATGACGGTGAAATTCGGGAAACTCTGTCGGCCCATATCGCGGCCGATCAAGGATGTGACTTAGTTATTTCCTCATTTTCGATGCAGCCCTACCACTACACCGAAAAAATCGGAAGTCTTCATAAGTACGGAATTCCGGTGATTTTGAATCAAGCCCTTTATCAAGTTTTAGAACAAAAAACTCACAAGCATATCGAGTGGCAAAACACCCTTCGCCATATCCATAAAACAATTGATAGTTACTTTAAAACCCATAACTTGCCAGACGACGATCGAGTGAAGCTTCTTGGACTATTTAATCAGCGTTTCAACCATGACGCGGAAACGGACTATATCCATATCACCCCGCTCCCTCAAAACTATGAGATGTTTATGGTGGATCACTTTAGCCTTAACCCTAAAATTTTAGAGCGCATCGTACGTATTGGATTTAAGTCGGGTATAAACGCTCTCAGGAAACATATTTAATCGAGTTTTTAGACATTTGGGTCATTCTTTCAATCCATGGAATTTGTCTTTTCTCGGGTTTTCAAAACTGCTAATACTTTTGGCATTGAGGATCCTATGAATAAAGTTTTCGCATTTATATCTGTGTGCTTTTTTGCGGTTTTATCTCTAGCTCAGCAAAACCCGTGTCTTGATATCAAGACCATCCGAACTGTAAAAGTGCCATGGGATCCAACTAAACCAAAATCAGCAACCTTTGATTACCGATTTAAATACGAGCTTGTTAACCCCTTGTCGCCAACGGTAGTTATTTTGCCAGGTGGTCCGGGGCAAACATCTATTGTTCCTACAGCACAGTGGCCATTGGGCGCTGTTCCCGCAAACTACAACAAAATTTATATTGATCCTCGCAGCCAGGGTTGCAACTATGCCATCGAATCCAGTGTTCTGGCTCAGTATTTAAAAACCGAGTATGTCGTAAATGACATTTACTTGGCTTTAAAATCTATCGATCTAAAAAACTACATCATCTATGGCGCTTCGTACGGAACGATCGTTGCGACTCAGTTAGCAAAAAAAATTGAAACTGAAAAATTTGAACTACCTATGGCTTTGGTTTTAGAAGGTGCCGTTGGTAAAAAATTTGATAATTTTGATTCGTATTTTTATTTTTTCCAATACGAGTGGGATAACACGTTTAAGCAATTGCCTCCACGGTGGAAAACGTATTTCCAAACTGGAAAAAATGAATCTGCATTTAGCAAATCGCAATGGGCCTCTTTAATTTCAAGTGACATGATTATTGGCGATGTTCCCGAAGCTCCTGTTAACGGTAACTATTTGTTTTTTCATTTGCGCTTGCTTGAACTTTACTTCGCAAAAAAAATTACTCCAAAAGAACAACCCTACTTGCCAGTATTGTTCTCTAAACTAAAAGACACCCAGTTTCCTAATTTGTTTTTCCGCATGATTGGCTGTGGGGAAATTTGGGGTGATTGGTACTATGGTCGTAGTCTTGAAAATGGCCGCATTGTACGAACAGGAAAAAATGTGTGTGAAGGTATCGAATATACAAATCCATACGATGCTGCCAAATTCCAAGTTTCAAAAAATATTCCGATTTACTATTTTCAGGGAACAAACGACCCGGCCACTCCGCTCAACACGGCTTTGTATCACTTCGCTGTTCAACAAAAAACTAATCGCCAGTTCTTTACCGTATCTAACGCGGCTCACGCTCCCTTATCTGGCAGCTTACGCAAATGCGCGGATGGTATCTGGGATTCAATTTATGCCCAAAGAACTTTAGGCCGCGAATTTGCTTCGTGTCCTAGACAGACGGTTATTACCTCAAAAAAGGCCAATTAGTCTCACGTTATCTTTTTTATATGTAGACTTTTTGTTCATTGAGGAGAACTTTAATAGGGATTAAAGTTAACCCACGTTCATCAGGGGTATTCTATGAAATCGATTATACTGTTAGCGTTGGCTCTTCCTCTGTTTTCCATGGCTCAAGAAAAAACTGTGTTTTTTTGCCAAAGCCCTACACATACATTTCAAATTAGAAAATCAGCGCAATCTAAACCGCTGATTGGAACATTAACTTTGTCGTCCCAGAAGCCACATATGTTTGGTTGCGAGCCCAAAGACTCTGGCTACTTTTGTAAAGAGGGCGACTTTGTGGCTAGAGTTCAGCGCGGAACCACCGGCCGAATGATTATCCAGCTTGAACTTGAGGGCGAGTTCGATGTTGAGAGCGGTTATATTGATACAATTTATTGTCGCTAGAATAAAAAAGCCCAGCGAATTAGGCTGGGCTTTTATTTTCTAGTTTAAAAAACTGAAACTAGTTAATAAAACTTTTCTCTACCGCAGAGAAAATTGGTCCTGACATTACACCAAGAACAGTAATGAACACCGCTGACACGATCATTGTTACTGTTGTTGCGTTCAGGTTGTGACCTGCGATTTCCGCATCGCCATCACTC
Organism: Bdellovibrionaceae bacterium UBA2351; assembly: GCA_002344565.1. Lineage (GTDB taxonomy): Bacteria > Bdellovibrionota > Bdellovibrionia > Bdellovibrionales > Bdellovibrionaceae > UBA2316. The sequence goes on from DDTZ01000032.1 coordinate 14,071, forward strand.
ATGTACATATAAACAATTGGTTTCAAATAGTAGTAAACGCTAATTACTGTGTTGATCACACCCCAAACCGCTAGCCAGATTAAACCTTCACCAACCGCCGCGTTGAATAAGTAGAACTTACCAAAGAAGCCAATTGAAGGGGGCATGCCAGCAAGCGAGAGAAGGAATAATGAAAAACAGAACGCATACACCGGGCGACGCGAAGCTAGGCCTTTCAAATTATCTAATGTAACCATGTGGTTTTCGCTTTTTTCCAAAATAGAAACGATGGCGAACGAACCCAAAGTCATTAAGCAGTAGCTGAACAAGTAGAAAATAACTGAAGAAGCACCAAAGAAGCCCGCATCACTTACGCCCGCCGTGATCACCCCGATTAAAATGTAACCCGAGTTTGAAATACTTGAATACGCTAAGACACGCTTTAAGTTCGTTTGAACGATCGCGCCTACGTTACCTACGATCATCGTAATAACAGCTAACCACTGAAGAACATCGAATAGACCTTCGGAACCAACTAGAGATTTAGTTGCAATCACACGCAAGAATGCTGCGAAGGAAACTACTTTTACAGCAGTTGCCATGAACGCTGTGTGGGGAGTCGGTGCGCCCTGGTACACATCCGGAGTCCACGCATGAAACGGAGCAATCGAAACTTTAAAGCAAAAACCTAAAATCACGAACGAAATACCAAACAAGAACAATCTATTAGACTGAACTAGGCTTGAAGCTTCTTGCATAAACGTAATTAAATTTGTTGAGCCTGTTGTTCCAAAAACAAATGCAGTTCCGTACAAAAAGATCGCAGACGCAAAGCTACCTAACAAGAAGTATTTGAAAGCCGCTTCTTTAGAATACTTTTCTTCATGGCTCATGCCTATCATTAAGTACAATGCTAACGACATTAACTCTAAACCGACGAATAAAGTTAATAAATCCATCGCCGAAACAAGAATCAACATACCGACAACGGAATTTAATGCTAAGAAAATTAATTCCGCAAACTGTCTGCCGTTTGTCGCATAGTTTTCGTACATCATGATGATTGCGCCCGTCGCAGATAAAATCGCTAGGGAGCCCATCCACAACGTCACCGAATCGAATACTAACGATTTACTAAAAGCTAACTCACCGCTGCCACCAACTACCGTTAGCAAAACTAACCCGATGATTAAACCCGCGATACCTTGAATTAACGTAACTAAATTATTTGGCTCTTTATTACCTGATAACACTTTTGTAGTGATCGGCAGAAGACTTGCGATAAAGATCGCGATCATAGGGGAAATACGGATTACATCCGCTAAACCAATATTAATTTCCATACTCATATCCTTTAGCCACTTTCGTTTCATGAATTTCTAGGTAGTACTTATTTTTATTATTTACTAAGTGATCTACGCTCGATTTAGTCCAATTTAAGAAATGATTTGGGAACAACCCCATCCAGAACACTAAAACTAGCAACGGCGCCATCACAACGATTTCACGTAAGTTCAAATCATGAAGTGGGTGATGCTCGTCTTTTACTAGCTCACCTTTTTCACCAAAGAATACACGTTTAAACATCCACAACATGTAAGCAGCACCCAGAACAACACCCGTTACCGCAAAGTATGCATATACTGGAGCCGCTTTAAATGTTCCTAAAAGAATCAAGTACTCACCGATGAAACCGTTCGTTAACGGAACCGCGATTGAAGACAATGTGATGATGAAGAAGAAAATCGTAAAAATTGGAAGTACACCGGCTAAACCACCGTACTTAGAAATTTCACGTGAATGCGTACGCTCGTAAATCATACCGATTAACAAGAACAAGGCGCCGGTGGAAACCCCGTGATTTAACATTTGGTAAATGCC
>DDTZ01000117.1:0-2422 GCA_002344565.1 Bdellovibrionaceae bacterium UBA2351
TGGCTAATAAAACGACGGTAAATTTAGAAATAAGATCCAACTTAGTGTTAACGTACATCGGCCTATTTTTATCGGTATTTTTAATAATTTCTTAACATTGTTTTATTTTGAGACAGCCTTAGAGGAGGCTCAAACAATATCGATAACTTTTCCCGGATTGATAATATTATTCGGGTCAAATATTTTCTTAATTGATTTAAAAATCTCGATTTCATCTTTAGAGCGAGAGTAGTTTAAGAAGGGCTTCTTGGTTAAGCCGACTCCATGTTCGGCAGAAATACTACCATCGAATTTTTTTATACACTCAAAAATCTTTATGTCGACTTTTTGGCAATCGGCGACAAACGCTTCTTTAGTCATGCCGTCAGGGCGTAAAATATTTAAATGCAAGTTGCCATCGCCAATATGACCGAACCACACGACAGTCCAATTCGGATAGGCCGACAGAATAATTTTATCGAGTTCTTTTACGAACGGCGACACCTGTGACACGCGCACGGCGATATCATTTTTGTAAGGTGAGTGGATAGACAAAGATTCGCTAATGTCTTCACGATAGCGCCAGAAAGTTTTGGCCTGTGTATCAGATTGTGCGATCACGCCATCGACTACATACTCATTGGCGAACGCGGATTCTAAAGTCTCGTTCAGCAGGTTATCGTCGTTCTCGGTGCCATTTAATTCTATTTCACATGTGATGTTGAACGGGTATTCCTTTTCAAACGGGGCGGGTAGGTGTTTCTGCTCTAATACTTTTTTCAATGCGATATCTGAATACATTTCAAATGCTGTCAGAACTAGTTGTGTATTAAAATGGGCAAATACGTCCATCACTTTATCAAGTGACTCACAGGCAAGTAGAATCGTTTGAAGTTTTTTAGGTTTTCGTGTGAGTTGAATCGTTGTTTCCGTGATAAATCCAAGCGTACCTTCACTGCCAATAAATAAATGACGAAGATCGTATCCGGTGGCATTTTTAACCAAGCTTTTATTAAGCACCAAAGTTTGCCCTGCGCCGGTGACTACTTTTAATGAGGTCACCCAGTCTCGCGTTAAACCATAACGTAAAACTTTGATGCCACCTGCGTTCGTAGCGATATTGCCGCCGATATGTGACGAGCCCCTAGCCGCGAAATCGACTGGGTACAACAAATCATGTTTTTCGGCCCACTGCTGAATTTCTTCGGTGATAACTCCGGGATCGCATACGATTGTATTTTCAAGGCGATCGAATTCTTTAATTTTGTTGAATTTTTCAAAGCTGACAACGACTTCATTTTTCAATGCACAGGCGCCACCGGATAAACCGGTGCGACCACCTGATGGAACTAATGCTGTTTTTGTTTCATTCGCCCAGCGAACGATCTCAACGACGTCTTCATGAGACTTTGGAAACACGACCGCTTGGCAGTGAATATCAAAGTAAGTCGTCCAATCTTTACCGTAAACGGCCAATTCTTTTGGATCAGTTACAATTTGGCTAGGGTCTAATTTTAAGTGTTGTAAGCTCATGAAAAAATCGTATCAAATTAGAAGCGTTTAACAACCGATTTGCTGTTTAGGGTCCTGATGTTAAAAAATAGGTACACTGGGCAAAGGCCCCAGGCGGCCGTGATCAATAAATATATACCAAAGTACATCCAGCTAGGACCGCCAGCCACTGCATAGGTGACAAGTAGGACACCTACAACAAATCTTAAGCAGCGATCCCAAACAGCCGTATTACATTTCATATTAGTTTTGAGACTTCATTAAGTCTTGTAGTTCACCAGATTGGTACATTTCCATCATGATGTCAGAACCACCAACTAATTTTTTGTTAATATAAAGTTGCGGGATTGTTGGCCAGTTACCATATACTTTAATGCCATTTCTGATTTCTTCGTCTTCTAAAACGTTTACGTCTTTGAAGTTAACGCCAAGATCTTGCAGGATCGAGCACGCACGAGCCGAGAAGCCACACATTGGAAAGTTTTGGTTGCCCTTCATGAAAAGAACAACTGGGTTTTCATTTAAAAGTGCATCAATTCTTTCGTTTACATTAGACATAATTTACCTCTTATAAGCTTTTAGTTTTTAAAGATAGGGCGTGAACTTCACCAGTTTTTAGTTCAGCATCAAATACTTTCATTACATGTTGATGTTGTTCGATACGGCTAAGACCAGTGAAGGCTTTTGACTCGACTACAACGTCAAAGTGTACATTGTCGTCAGAGATCACATTTACAACAGAATCCGGATAACTTTTTTTAAGTCTTTCTAACATTTCATTTGCAGTCATGACTTGGAATTAGCACAATACAGAGCTTATAATCAAGCTATCTCATTGGAATCTATGGAAATACACAGTTTAAAACCCATTAAAACGTATAGAGTAAACCCATGGTTAAGTCTATACTTAAAAACCTTTGTAATAAGTATA
>DDTZ01000117.1:2728-7637 GCA_002344565.1 Bdellovibrionaceae bacterium UBA2351
GCCGTCTATAGTTTTTTACGTCTAAGCTTCCTTGTCTGGAACTGGGGACTATTTAAATCGATCGGTTTTGGGGATATTGCACGGGCCCTGTGGTCGGGGCCTAGATTCGATAGTTGCGCTATGGCCATTTTGTTTTTACCACTATTTTTGATTAGCTTTCTACTGCCTGTGGTTGCGCCTGAACGCTTTGTGAAAACGATTTGGGTCATGGTTTTTGGGCTGCTTCAAATTCCATTTCTAGTTATTAACGTGATTGATGTTGAATTTTTCAATTTTGCTGGACGACGTTTTACACTGTCTAGTTTATTCATTTTTCAGGAAGCCCAAGGAAAACTGACGGGTTTTTTCACTACCTATATTCCTGGTTGCGCCGCGGGTATCGCACTGATCGCATTTTATATGTGGTGTATTAATAGAGTTGTAAAGCAGTCTGAGTTAAAACCGAAATCCATTCTTTGGCATTTAGTCAGTCACTTCTTTATTTTGGTTGTGCTCATAGTTTTAGGTCGTGGTGGTTTCCAACAGAAGCCGATAGACTTCGTGGATGCTAGTTTATTCAACGCACCTGTTATGAATAATTTAGTTTTGAATTCGACATTCAGCCTCATTAAAAGTTCAGATAAAGATAAACTGCCGCAAGTGCAGTTCTTCACCAAAGTAGATGAGTACATTCCGGTATTAAATGGCTATGGAGATAAAGCATCGGCACTTGACGGTGTGAGACCGAAGTCGAAACCAAATGTGGTGATAATCTTGCTAGAAAGTTTCGCGTTAGAATATATGGGGACTCCTAATAAACAAGACGGCTATACTCCTTTTCTAGACACGTTAGCTGCGAATTCTTTGTTCTATAAAAATGCATTTGCAAATGGCCGTCGTTCGATCGAAGGTGTTTCATCTATTGTTGCTGGTATTCCAGCCCTGATGAATGAAGCCTTTATCACATCGGAATTTGCCTCCAATTATTTCGTGGGTCTTGGTAGTATTCTGTCTGAACAAAATTATCATCTGTCCTTTTTTCATGGTGGAAATAATGGAACCATGTATTTTGATCGCTTTACAAAAAGTGCGGGGATTAAGAATTATTTCGGCGCGAATGAATACGTAGGCGCCGTCGAGGACAATGACAAAGTATGGGGTATATTTGATGGTCCATTTTTCAAGTTTTATGGTAAAAAATTAACCGAATTTAAACAGCCATTTTTCTCGATGATATTTTCATTGAGTTCGCATCACCCTTATACCATTCCCGAGGCGTATAAAAATAAATATAAGAAAGGTCCTCTAGAAATACTTGAGTCCATTCAATATGCAGATGAAGCCTTAAAAGATTTTTTTACCTATGCACAGACTCAGGCATGGTATGAAAACACTTTGTTTGTCATTACTGCGGACCATACTCAAAAAAACATTTTGCCTGAGTTTGACAACGAGCTTGGGCATTTTCGTGTTCCACTGATTTTGTATCATCCAAAAGTGAAATGGCCAAAATTAGATTTGGATATGCCGGTCCAGCATATTGATATTTTGCCGTCAGTCCTGGATTTTTTAGGAGTAGAAAATAAATTTAAGATCTTGCTTGCTGAAAGTGTATTTAAAACAACTGCGGATAAAACCGTACTTTTGTTTAACGATAATTTGTATTATCAGGTTGGCAGGCAGTTTGTTTCTGTCTGGGATAAGCATGGGGAAATCAGGCATTACAACGTTGACGATCTTAGATTAGCTAAGCCTTTGGATTTAACTCCCGAAGTTAAACAATCCCTTGAAAAAAAGCTACGAGCGTCTATTCAGTACTTTAATCAAGGCATGTGGGATAATCGATTATATTTCCCCAGCAAATAGGTCATAATTAGGCCATGATACTTTTGTATACGTTTGAAAATAAAAAGGAAAACATCAGAATTTCCAGTGATTTCCAATTAAATGGTTCGATGCTGACTGTTTCTTATTTAGTAGATGATAAGGATCAGGAACTCGAAGACTTTTATCCATTTGAGGCGGCTCGGGAAATTTCTGGAACACTTTTTCCATTAGAAAATCTTTGGACAACAACGTGTTTTGAAATTTTTCTTAAAAATACGGTAACAAATGATTATTATGAATTTAATTTTAATTCTAAAGCTGAGTGGAACGTTTTTTATTTTTCGGACTATAGAAAACGTGTCGAAAGTTTCAAGCCTGATTTAGATGTTAAATTAAGCACTCGGCAGGTAAATGGACGACCTTTTCTTGCGTTCACCGTAGATATCAGGAGCTTAGCTAATTTGAAATTGCCGGGACAGGTAAATATGGCGACGGTAACAAAGGGCAAAGCTGGTATCTCGTATTGGTCACAAAAACACAGTGGGCAGAAGCCTGATTTTCACGATTTTAAAAACTTTAGTTTAATATTGAATTCTAACGAGGGTAAAAAATAACCATGAGCAGTCAGTTTAAATTAGGAATCGAGTCCTTAATCACTCAAAATAAATATTTAGAAATGTTAAAGGGAAAACGTGTCTCTTTGGTAGCTCATCCAGCATCGGTGACCGGGCAGCTTGAGCACAGTATTGATTTTTTGAAACGGCATCAAGTGAATATAACCTGTTGCTTTGGGCCTCAGCACGGTATGCGTGGTGAAAAACAGGATAATATGATCGAGAGTGAGGACTACTTAGATCCTATTCATAAAATTCCAGTATATAGCTTGTATGGCGAACATCGCCGACCTATCAAAAAATGGATGGATCAATTTGATGTGTGTCTTTTTGATTTACAAGATGTGGGTACGCGCATTTACACGTTTCTAACTACACTAATGTATATGATGGAAGCCTGTGCTGAAGAAAAGAAGATGTTATTAGTGCTTGATCGTCCGAACCCTGCGGGTCGGCCGATTGAAGGTATGAAGCTAGTTAAAGGCTGGGAAAGCTTTGTGGGTGCGTCTGTTATTCCTATGCGCCATGGGATGACGTTGGGTGAGATGGCTTTATGGTTTAAAGAAAATCATAAGATGAATTTGGAAATGGCTGTAGTTAAAATGGAAAATTATTCAAGCAAATCGCCATGGCCCGCGGCTATGCCTTGGGTAAATCCAAGTCCAAATGCCCCGAACGTTTACATGGCTCGTGCGTTTCCTGGCACCGTAATGATCGAAGGCACTCATTTCTCTGAAGGCCGTGGAACTACGCGACCACTCGAAGTCGTTGGTGCACCCGATATTGATATTCAAAAAGTGCTAGCAAACATGGAGTCGCTGGGCAGTGATTGGATGAAAGGTTGTAAGCTCCGCATGTGCTTTTTTGAACCGACGTTTCACAAACATCAAAAAATGTTATGCCAGGGGTTTCAAATTCATACAGATGGTCCATTCTATGACGAATCCTTATTTCGTCCTTATAGATTGATGACTCTATTTTTTAAAGCCGTTCGTAACCTGTATCCAAGCTATGAAATTTGGAGAAATTTCCCATACGAGTATGAGAAAGATCGTTTAGCTATCGATTTAATAAATGGCAGCGATGTACTTCGTAATTGGGTGGACTCAAAATCGTCTAAGGTCGAGGACTTCGAGAACGAATGCCGCAAATCTGAGTCAGCTTGGTGGAGCGAGCGTTCTCCTTTTTTGCTCTATCCCTAAGGCCAGTCGGTATAAGAATTATTTAGTCATGTAGGCCATTAAATACGTCGATACTGAATATATGAAATCAACTTCGACTGTTTTTTTTATGGCTCTTTTTTTTGTAAATGTTGCTTCACATGCGGACGCGGTCAATCTTGGGTCATGCAATTGTAAGTTAGGTGACTCACCAGAAAATATAGTTGAACTGGAGAGCGCGGATAAGTGTTCAAAAGACAGATTGTATTTCCAAACTACACTGAAAAAAATTGATCCACTGTTTTTAAAAGCGCGTTTGAAAGACGAGGGTAGTGAGTTCCCGATGTCTTGTGTAGGTTACATCATGCGCTCGTATTTGAATTCGAGTGCGAAGGCCTCACGATTTTATTCCTATTGTGCAAAAGCGGCCGGACCACCTGTGCGACCCAAGAAAACTCATTGCGTAACCGAAGACTACGTGACGTCTGTCTATAGTTCTTACGTTGATATTATGAATTGTTTAGATATTCCTCAAAAAGATTTGATACCTAAACTTTTTAATGAAAGTGGTTTTCACATCAACACTTTGGGTGCGGGAATGGATGCGGGGGTTGGTCAGTTAACTGGTCCGGCCATTGCGTCGGTACAGCAACTTGCTAACTTTGATGGTAAGAACATGACTTGGTTAGAAATGTTTAAGGAAGAAGTCAGTAAAAGCGCAAAACCATCATGTCAACGGATCGCAAAGCTACCGGGACTGTTTAATAAAATTTCGATTGAGTCCTCGCAGCGATGCGGGTTAATTGCTGCGCCTGAAAATCCATTGAAAAATGTTTTATACACGGGAATCTTCTATCACTATATGTTGCGTTCGCAAACAGGCAGTCGCTTTTTTAAAGGATATACATATGTTCCCAAGGGCGATGATCTTGTTGCCTTGGACCGAAATGTCAAAGACATCGACTTTGCCGGCTATTTCCAGGAATACAAGATTAAGTCCCGTCTCCAAGCTTTGGGGATTGAGAAACCAAATATGCAAGCGCTTAGGCAGATGATGATTACATTAGGATATAACTCCGGAATGGAATCTGCTTTTATATTTTTGGATAATTATTTGAAAGCACGAACTCAGAGGAAGTTGAAGTTAACTGAATCGGATTTTGATTTTCAAGCTCACTTCTATTCAAAATATGTCCGAAAACTAAAAGATCCAAAAGAAGAAGCTCAGCGTATTAAAGACTTAAATGTCATTCGATCGACTCCGTATCGTATGCCATTTCCTATTTACCTTCGGGTTGTTCAGCGAACGGGCGCGCCAGGGTATTTGTC
>DDTZ01000117.1:7950-27363 GCA_002344565.1 Bdellovibrionaceae bacterium UBA2351
ATGGGTGAGGGCCAGTGTACAACGCCAGGATTTTTAAAGTTTTAATATTAGTTTCGGTGGCTTTAACAGTTTTGGTGGGATTCGAAGAAAAATTCTCCGAAAAAAACCAAACCGGTTCGCCGCGAATTAAGAAAGATGTAAAAACAGAAGTTCAACCTGTAAAGCAGCAGTCAATGGATCAATTTGACGAGGGCGAGCCAATTGTTATTGATGATGGGCCAATGTCAGAAGATCGTCGTAAAGTTGATCATTGGTATGATCAACTCGCAGACAGAATGCGTAACAAAACGAACATAAAGGAACGCGTCGAGTTGTTACATCAAGGGTTGGCACAAATCGAAAAAGATCGAGAAAAGTTACATAATTTGAAATTTAGTGAAGAAATTGAAATCGATTTCCTAATTAAACCGCTTAAGCTGATGCCAAAGGTCAGTCAGTTTAAAACTGAAAACTGCGGCGACTATAAAATGAAAATTCTTTCTCACTTTGATCCTACTTCGGAAGATGAAGTAAAAGATCCCGCTTTAAAAAAAGCTCTAAACATGTTTAAATTGATATGTACTAACTAGGAACATGATGAGCAAATTTTCATACAGAACCACTGAAGAATCAAATTTCACAAACGTATTTTTGGAAGGTGCCATTAATGAGACCTTTAGTGGTTTTGACTTTGTTGTCAACCGAGACAAAAGTGTTCGATTCGATTTTGGTAAAGTAAGAACAATCAACTCACTAGGAATTCGATATTGGATAGCGTGGATTCATAAGAACCCAGGAGTCGTCTTTCATTTTCGAAATGTGCCAGTGTGTATTGTTGATCAAATCAACAATGTCAGTGACTTCATGCCTTCAGGTACAACCATCGAGTCTTTCTATGTTCCCTATTATAGCGAGCATACAGGTGAGGAAAAACATGAACTTTACACCGAAAAAAAGGATTTTCAGCGCGGAAAAATTCCATCCGTCAAATACTTAGAAGACTCACAGGGGAGTCAGATGGACATTGATGTTTATCCTCAGAAATATTTTAAATTTTTGTTAAAATAGTTCTTCTATTTAAATTTTCCCTGATTCTGCAACTCTACTATTTTATTTTTGCGATACGAAAAAATGGTTTGAATATCCTTTTTTATCCAAGGCAGTAAAAATATTTTTCCTAAAATTGAGCCCGGAACTCTGAACGTAACTTCGTCTCTAAGCAGAGTGCCTCCTGGGACGACATCAAATAAATGTCTGTGGTGCCATTTTATGTAGGGTCCTTTTAGCTGTTCATCGACAAAATATTGATCTGGCTGCCACTCTGAAATTAGCGTTTTCCACTTTATAGGTATGCCATGAATTTTTAATTTATAGTCGATTAAAATATCTTTTCCGACGAACTCGGTCGACTTCTTCGTGATCTTAAAATTTAGCCAAGGCGGAGTTATAATTTCTAAGTTTTCGGCACGGCTAAAAAATGGAAATATTTTTTCTCTCGAAAAAGGAACAAACTGGTTAACACTATGATAGTTATCTAGAAAACCGTCGTTCTGGTAGATGTCGTCCAGAGCTTTGCTAAAATCCGTAAACTCAAATGAATAATTTAAATTTAACAAATTTTTTGGCGCAACTCTTTGACTGGCTAAAACGGCTGAAGACATTTCACCCAGCGCCAGTTTTAAAGCAAGCACAGGTGCTTTTATAGTTATCGGGTAGCCCATCTTTTTTGAATATATTTTCGTGAGTTCTTTATTAGTTAGCGGATTGGGACTAACCAAATTAAACGCTCCTTGGTATCGAGAATCTAGTAAGCTGGTTTTAATAAACTTGGTCACGTCGGCAATATGTATCCAACTTGACCATTGCTTACCGGTGCCTAGAATTACCGGAGCCATCTTGGACAGAAAGCCTCCTTCTTTTGACAATATAAGGCCAAGGCGCATATTTATGACTCGCACATCGTAGCTAATGAGAGATTTAGTTGGTTTTTCCCATGCTGAACACAGTTCGGCCAAGAAATCCGTTCCGTCCGGAGAAGACTCATCAAGGGTGGAGTCGCCTCCGTCTCCATAGATACCGATAGCGGACGCTGAAATAAATAATTTCGGTCGTTGTTCCGGTGGTGTTAGCTTGGTCGCTTCGACTAAATGAGACGTTGTCAGTATTCGCGAATCTTGAAGTTGTTTTTTTCTTTCCTGTGTCCAGGGCTTGTCCGCAATTCCTTCACCAGCGAGGTGAATAACCACATCTTTATTGGCGAGGACGTCTGACAGAGATATTGCATGGGCTTTCCACTGGAAAACTTTTGCAGGGTCCAGTTCGCTGATTTTTTCGGGATTTCTGACAAGGGCGTACACATCATGCCCGGCAATTTGTAATTCCCGTAAGAGATTTCGACCAAGTAATCCGCTAGCGCCAGAAACAAGTATTTTCATTATTGACCTTCATACTTATCAAAAATAAGTTCGTCTGTATTGACACCTTTTTCTTTTAATTTCGCTAGGATTTTCTCTAGCAACACCGGATCCATCGGTGCGGCTCGAGATAAAATGAAAAGTGATTTATATTTAGGACCACTCACTACTGCCCATTGGTAGTTTTCATCTAAATCAATAATCCAGTAGTCACCCTTGATAAAAAATCCAAAATCGACTTTTAATTTGGTTGGCACGCTTAAATTTGGAGGCGTTGCGGTTCCCTGAATGGTGCTATAGATTTTTTTGTCGCGGAAACAGGTGTTAAAGACACCGATTTGATTGTTTTCATTTAATGTATACTCGGCTGTGGAATATTCGCAGTTTCTTTGAAAAAAATTTGGTTTGTGGGCTATTTCATACCAAAGTCCCATGTATGATTTAGCATCAAATTTCGTAACGACCTCAGGACTGCGTGCATCCCAAGAGAATGCAAGTGCGGGGATAAATAGTAATGCGGCCCAAGTTCCAAGAATAGATTTTCTCATAATGTACCTCTCTGATTCACAGTGTTTTAGATTCAAGTCCAAATCAGTTTAAACACGCTTATAACCCTCTTGATTATTGCACAAGATTTGTATAATGTAAATACTGTGCATATGTTGTGCACGATTTTTTGAAGGAAGTATGCAAAATATCAATATTAAGGCTGTTTCAAAAATGACCGGGATCAACGAAAACACCATTCGCGCTTGGGAGCGCCGATATAGTGTCGTTGAACCGGAGCGCTCCGATGATGGTCGCCGACTGTATTCAAGAAAGGATGTCGAGAAGCTTTCTTTGTTATGGAAACTAGTTCAAAAAGGCCATTTAATCGGACAAATTGCAACGTTGTCCCTAGTTCAACTAAAAAAGATGGATGGTGAACATGGGACACCTTCGCATACGGCCCGGGAATTGGCTCCGAATTCAGCAAAAGAACAAGTACACTTAGAGACGATCATTTCGTCATTAAAAAAATTCGATCTAGATGCTATTCACCACAGTCTGCAAAAAGCGCGATTTGAACTGAGTCCTCGCGATATTATTACGCGATTAGTTCTGCCTTTGCTCAAAGAGGTGGGAAATCAAGTAATGGATTCAAAATTGAATATCTCACAAGAGCATCTGCTTTCCAGTCTTTTGCGTGATCATTTAGGCAATGTGTATCAGTCTCTTTCTCCTTATGAATATAAGACAAAAAGTCTTCAGACACGTGTGATAATAACGACCCGTGAAGGTGACTTACATGAATTTAGTATTTTACTTGCAGCCATTCTGTGTCGTATCCACGGATATGAGACCTACTATCTAGGTCCCAATATGCCCATGTCTGACTTAGCCCATGCATGTGAGCAATTTAAAATTAATTTTGTGATCTTGGGTTTAGCAGCGCTACCTCCAGAAAAGGAATTCGTAACAGCCGCCAGTTATTTAAAACAACTGGATCAGGCAGTTCCCAAAAAAACGCAGTTTTTATGTGGTGGTATGGCCAATGTTCCTGAAAATGTAATTTCGTCTGGTCGAAAGTATCTGTTTTTTTCATCTATTGATGAGTTGGATACATTTTTAGCTCAAAACAAGTAGGAGTTGTGGACATGAAAATTGCTGTCGTCGGTAGTGGTATTAGTGGGTTGGCCACGGCTTTGATTTTGTCGTCTCGTTACGAGGTTCATCTATTTGAATCGGATTCGCGTCTTGGGGGGCATGCCCATACGGTGAATATAAAACAGGAAAATGAGTCCATTCCTATGGACACAGGTTTCTTAGTTTACAATACGATTACCTATCCGCACTTTACTCGTTTTTTAGACTACTTGGGTGTTAAAACTGTAGCATCTGATATGACACTGGCTATTCAATCGGGAAATGGTTTTGAGTGGGCCGGAACGAATCTTTCTACCGTTTTTGCTCAAAAGAAAAACTTATTTAATTTTAAATTTCTTTTAATGATTAAAGATATTTTAGCTTTTAATCGCGAGGCTGAAGCTAATTTAGAGCTGGCAAAAGCAAACCGTTGGACACTTGCTGAGCTTGCTAAGTATAGAAATTTAAGTGAATCGTTTTTAACTTGGTATCTGTTGCCAATGACTGGTGCAATATGGTCAATGTCCTATTCGCAAGCGATGCAGTTTCCAGCAGAAACTTTCTTAACTTTTTGTATTAATCATCATTTGCTGCAGGTAAATAACCGCCCGATATGGCGAACGATAGAAAACGGTTCTATTAATTACGTCGAAAAAGTGAAGCAGAAAATCAAACATATTCATACATCAGCGGCTGTTCGCTACGTAAAACCTAGCGATGGTAAATTATTGGTTGGCGTTAACAATCAAGATTTGAGCTTTGATAAAGTCGTTTTGGCTACTCATGCTCCGATTTCGTGCCAAATGGTAAAAGACTCTTTGCCTGATTGGTATAACTTTTTATCTGTATTTAGTACGAACAAAAACGAAGTTATTTTGCACAAGGATTCTCGGGTGATGCCGAAAAAGCGCATCTGCTGGTCTTCATGGAATGTTTCTGCTCGTGAAAATGCACAGGATAAGCAGGCAATTAGTTTAACGTATTATCTTAATAAACTTCAGCCACTTAAAACTGCGACCGATTTTTTTATTACATTGAACTCGCAAGCTAACTTGGAATTTAAAGTTCAATCTTTTGAATATGATCATCCTCAATTTGATTTTGCTGCGATTGATCAGCAGAGACATATTCCGTCTATTCAGGGGCGCAATGGAATTTATATAGCGGGTGCTTGGACTCGTTATGGGTTTCACGAAGATGGAATTTTGAGTGCAGTTAAAGTCGGTGAACTTTTAGGGTGTAAACCACCATGGGCGTAAACAATTTACCTGTGTTTACAGGTGAGCATAGCTATGTAGGCGAAGGCTGGGTCTTTCATGGAAGACCAGGGCAGACATCATTTAAATATCCGATATTTAATTTGGTAGTGCCTATTCATAGTGAATTAGCAGTGAATTCATTGTCTTCAGGGCGATACCTGTCATTAAAAGCTACTGATTATTTAGACGGGCAATCAGGTGATTTGTTTCAAAATTTCAAACAGTTTATGCTGAACCAGTTGGGGTATGAGGTAGAACATGTTTGGCTTCAAACTCTACCTCGAATTTTTGGTTACACTTTCAATCCGGTGAGTTTTTGGTATTGTTATCGGGCGGGGTGTCTGGACGCCATTTTGTGCGAAGTGAATAATACATTTGGTGATAGACATTTTTATTTCATGCGGCCCATTGGTGATAGTGAAGAACATCGTTTTAATTTGCCAAAAAGATTTCATGTGTCGCCTTTTTTTCCGATATCGGGCCGATATGAGTTTGAGTTTAAACTCAGAGATTCGAGTTCAGATGTGCGCATCCGATTGCTTGAAGGCAGCGACCTAAAGCTTGATACTCGGATTTTTTTAAACGTGAAAAAAATTGAATCAAATTCTAAATGGCGTCTTTTTTGGCGCTATGGTTGGATGACTCCATTAGTTGTCATTCGCATTCATCGACAAGCGCTTAAGCTTTGGCTTAATAAAGTTTCCTTTCATTCTCGTCCTAAACCACCTAAGGAGAAGTTGACCTTATGATTTCATCATTTATTGCAAAAAAAGTTATATACAAGGCCCTCGAGCAAACGAAGTTCGGTCAGATAAAAATATCAGTCGGCAATGAGCCCAGTGAAGTCTTTGGAGAAGGGGCTTTTGTTAGCGAGCTAAAACTAAAGGACATCAATGTGTTAAGCCGAGTTGCCCGCGGAGGTGACATTGCGCTAGCTGAAGCCATTATGGATAAAGAATTGGAAATCACCAACGAAACTGCGTTTATAGAATGGGCCTGTCGCAATGACGAAGTTCTAAAAGAGGCGTTCCACGGCACATGGCTAGGTACATTGATGGCACGAATTAAAAGTAAGTTAAATGAAAACACGGTTACGGGTTCTAAGAAAAATATAATGGCTCACTATGATCTGGGTAACCGCTTTTATCAAAGCTGGTTAGACCCATCGATGAGTTATTCTTCAGCGCTATATAAAGAGGCGCAGTTTTCAGAAGATCTGATTCAAGCTCAGTATAATAAATATGATAGGATCATTGACGAACTGGAAATTAAGTCGTCTGACCATATTTTGGAAATCGGCTGTGGTTGGGGTGGTTTTTTTTCCAGAGCAGTGGAACGTACAGGATGTAAAGTTACGGCCGTAATGAATTCACCCGCGCAGGCCGATTTTAATAGGGACCTTATTGCAAAAAAGGGATTTAAAGATCAAATCGATTTACAACAGATTGATTACCGTCAGATCAAAGGCACCTATGATAAAATAGTTTCTATCGAAATGATCGAAGCTGTTGGGTACCAGTATTGGTCGACTTATTTCGACAAAGTGGCTTCGTCTTTGAAATCTAAAGGAAAGGCCTTGATACAGGCCATCACCATTAATGAGAATCGTTTTGAAGACTATTTGAAAAATCCAGATTTTATCAATACCTATATTTTCCCAGGAGGGATGCTACTTACGAATGAGTCTGTTCGAAAGAATGCGGCACTCAAGGGGATGAGTTCTGATACTCCCTTTGAATTTGGCCTTAGCTACGCAGAAACACTTAATCAATGGCGGGGAAAATTTAATGAAGTTTTTGAATCTCAGTTGTCGTCCGATTTTGATGATCGGTTCCGCCGGCTCTGGAACTTCTATTTTTCATACTGCGAAGGCGCATTCCGTGCCGATCGCATTAACGTCGCACACTTTTCAATTGCTAAAAACTAGGAGCAATTATGTCAATACTAAAAAGACTACTCTATTTCACACTAACTATTGTAGGAGGCCTTTTGTTAACCTCGTGTTCTAGTATAAACGTGGCAGAATATAAGGACCAGAAACCTGATTTCGATTTTGAAAATTTTTTTTCAGGCGATCTCGAGGCTCACGGGGTCTTTCAAAGTCGGTCAGGTAAGATAATTAAAAAAATCCACTGTTTGATGAAGGCCGAAAAAAAAGACGGTGCCGTTATAATTAATGAAGACTTTACGTATTCAGACGGGGTCAAAGAACATCGTCAATGGATAGTGAAGAAGAACAGCGAAGGTAAATATATCGCAACTGCCGGGGACGTGGTGGGAGAGGCTAAGATTGAATCAGCTGGCTTTGCTTTCAATATGAATTATGTTTTGAAACTCAAGGTTGATGGAAGTGAAATAAATGTTAGAATGGACGATTGGATGTATCGCATGAATGAAAACACAGTCATCAATAAGACTCGAATGTCGAAATGGGGCTTTTATCTGGGTGAAGTTACCTTCACTATTGTGAAAAAATGAAAACAGTTTTAGCGCTCATTTTTATCGTGTCGACAGGTATAGCTGAAACTCTTAAGGGGACAGCCAAAAATGATAAGGGTACAATTGTGTACTCTGAAATTCATGATGTTGAGCGATCAAGTGATGGACTTACCAAAAAAGTGACGACTAAGTATTATAAGCCCGATGGATCTCAGTTTGGTCATTTAATTTCGGAATTTAAAGAGCGACCTTATATTCCTGATTCCGAGTTCAAAGATTTGCGTTTTGGCAGGAAATATATTGGTAAAGTTCAGATTAAGGAAAATAAATCGGTTTATTTAATAGAAGAATTTCTAAATGAAAAGTTAGTAAAAACATCAGAAATTGAATTAAAAGACGATTTGATATCAGGTCCTGGGTTTGATAATTTTATTTCTCAAGAGATCGTAAAGGGCAAAAAGTCCAAGCTTCCCGTGCATTTCTTAGTATTACCTCGCCATAGTGACTATCGTTTTAACGTCAGCACTGTCGAAACCAATTCGGCAGATACGCGAAGGTACAAAATTAAGCCCGCGACTCTTTTAAGTCTTTTTGTCAAAGAGATTGTAATTACCTATGAGGGCAAAGAAGGATTGTTAAAAACCTACGATGGCTTGTCGAATTTACCAGCAGACAATGATGAATCTCAAAATGTAGTCATAGATTATGAAAAAGTCGAGGACACGCAAAAGGGCGCTAAATGAATAATCGTAGGGTGATAAAATTTATCAGTTTTAACATCCTTTGGCTTATGACCGCACAGCTGGCACTGAACTCATATTTGAGTATACTAACTGTCTTGGTTCTTGGGCTTTATATTTTTGAATTCTTAAAGCTGGATTGGAAAGCGAGATCTCTTACAATTTTTGTTTTTAGTGTTGGAATCGGCTTCGATTGGTGTGCACACTATTTGAATTGGATTCAATTTTCTGGCCCGTTGTTTTTTGTTCTACCCCAATGGTTAATTTCTTTGTGGATTCTGTTTATCTGGCTTTTGCCAGATTTGATTTATCAATTTAGTAGTCGTCGCTGGTTACTGGTTACCTTGTCGGCAGTAGCCGGGCCATTAAGTTATTATGCAGGCGAAAATTTCGAAGTGGTTAAATTTTATGGAATGGCAAGTTGGTTGGGGTACGCGGTATTTTGGGGGGGGCTTATGTACGCAAGTCACCTGTGGTTAATCGGAGGAAACTATGGAACTAAAAAATAAAAATGTTGTTATTACTGGATCCAGCCGTGGTATCGGTTGGGCCTTGGCTCATGCACTCGCAAAAAAAGGTGCCAGATTACATTTAGTGCAGCGTACTTGGGACAAGGGTAAAATTACGGAACTGGAAAAACTGAGTGGAACCGAAGTTAAGCAATGTACGTGCGACTTAGGCCAGCTTATTCAAGTCAAAGAACTGTGCGCAAATTTAAGATCTCATACTATTGATATTTTAATTAATAATGCGGGTGTCTTAACTGGAGAGTTATTAGAAAATCAAACGGACGAAGAAATTGAAAACGTATTTCAAATGAATTTGACGGTATCCGCGTTGTTAACAAAAGCGGTTTTGCCTAAGATGTTGAATCAAAAGTTGGGATTGATTGTTAACAACACCAGTGTTTCTGCCTATATGCGATTCCCCTGTGCCACGACCTACGCGGCCGCTAAAAGCGGTTTACTGGCAATGACAGAATGCTTGGATACAGAACTGACCGGTACGGGTGTATCAACGCTAGCTTTAGTTACCCCGGGAATTAAAACAGATATGTTTGATGCCATCAAAACATCATATGGAAAGTATTTCGAAGCACCGGACGACTATATTTCTGCGGAAGAGTATGCGGAACAAGTAGTTGAGGCGATTAATAAAGATAAAAAATATCTCCTGCCATCGGGCCAAACTCGGCTAGGATTGTGGATTGCTCAGTATGCTCCGAGTTTATTTAAGAAAGTGGTCGTAGGACGATTTGTTCGTAAATAGAAAATAAAAAACCTGCCAAAGGAAGCAGGTTTTTTATTTTTCAAATATTCCGTAAATGACTAACTTTGACGTTGACGTTTTTCCACCGCGAGTGCGGCTTCGCGAACAGCTTCACTTAAAGTAGGGTGGGCGTGGAAACTGCGAGCTAGATCTTCACTACTACCGCCGAATTCCATACACACTACGATTTCATGAACCAATTCAGAAACGTTTGGGCCAACAAGAGAGGCACCTAAAAGACGATCTGTTTTTTTGTCTGCGATAATTTTTACAAATCCATCTGTGTCGGCTTTGGCACGTGCACGACCGTTAGCTAGGAAAGGAAATTTACCTACGTTAATTTCGATTCCGTCTTTCTTAGCTTGTTCTTCAGATAAGCCCACAGTAGCAATTTCTGGGTGCGTATAGATTACGCCAGGAACGGTATTGTAATTTACGTGGCCCGCTTGTCCCGCAAGCATTTCTGCCAAGGCTACGCCTTCTTCTTCAGCTTTGTGAGCCAACATTGGACCTACAATAACATCGCCGATTGCATAGATTCCCGGAACGTTTGTTCGGAAGTGATTGTCCGTTACGATGCGACCTTGAGGATCTTTTTGGATGCCGGCCTCTTCACAGCCTAATCCATTTGTGAATGGACGGCGGCCAGTAGAAACCAAAACGACGTCCGCATTGATTTTCCCTTTTTTTCCATCTGATAGAGATTCGTATTCGACTTCAACGCCTTTTGCTGATTTTTGAGCTGCAAAAACTTTTGTCGACATTAGGAATTCCATACCTTGCTTTTGCAATTTAGTTTTTAAAACATTCATACAATCAGGATCAGTAGTGCCACCTAAACGGTCAGAGTATTCAACAATCGTAACCTTTGAGCCTAAACGCTGCCACACGGAACCTAATTCCAACCCGATAACACCGCCTCCCACAACCACTAAGCTTGCAGGAACCGATTTCAGCGCTAGAGCCCCCGTATTCGATACTATTTTATCTTCATCAAATTTTAGAAACGGTAGTTCGGCCGGTGCGCTGCCGGTCGCGATAACGATATTTTTAGTCGTGATAATTTTTTTAGTGCCGTCATCCGAAGTAATTTCGACGTTGTTAGCTTTTAAGATTTTGCCAAAACCTTTGAATGGCGTAATTTTGTTTTTCTTGAACAAGAAAGCAATGCCTTCAGTGTTTTGCTTAACGACTTTATCTTTTCTAGCCATCATTACATCAAGATTTAATGTCACCGATGGAACTTCCACACCATGCGCTTTTAAATCTTTCTGAGCCGCAACAAAATGTTCCGAGGACTCGAGCAGCGCCTTTGAAGGGATGCAACCTACATTCAGACATGTGCCACCGTAAGTAGGGTCTTTTTCGATAACCGCAGTCTTTAAACCTAACTGTGCGCAACGAATCGCTCCAACATAACCACCGGGGCCGCTACCAATTATTACTACATCAAATTCAAAATCAGCCATAAAATCCTCGTTAGAACCTTTTGTAAATTAAACACCAATCAATAGACGTTCTGGGTCCTCAACGCCTTCTTTAATTTTAACTAAGAAACCCACGCTTTCTTTTCCATCGATGATTCTGTGGTCATACGAAAGAGCCAAGTACATCATTGGGCGAGCTACGATTTGTCCGTTAATAACTACGGCACGGTCTTCCACTTTGTGCATGCCAAGGATGGCACTTTGTGGAGCATTTAAAATCGGAGTGCTCATTAGTGAACCAAACACACCGCCATTAGTGATCGAGAACGTTCCTCCATTTAAATCATCAACGCCGATTTTGCCATCACGCGCTTTTAATGCGTAATTGCGAATTGCGTTTTCGATTTCAAATAGACTCATTTGGTCTGCATCTTTAATAACTGGAACCATCAAACCACGGTCGGTGCTGACCGCAATACCGATATTGTAATAGTTGTGGTATTCGATATCTGTTCCGTTGATATAGGCATTGACATTAGGGAAGGCTTTTAAAGCTTCAATAACAGCTTTCGTAAAGAAACCCATCATTCCCAGGTTGATGCCGTATTTTTCTTTGAATTTATCTTTATATTTAGCGCGAATATCATTCAGCTTAGTCATGTCGACTTCGTTGAATGTTGTCAGTAGTGCCGTTGTGTTTTTCGCTTCGACTAAACGTTCCGCAATTTTCTTACGGATAGTTGTCATCGGAACTAATTTTTTTTCGCCTTGTCTTGATGCTGTGCTGCCTGTCGGGAACATTGGTTGCGCCGCTGGCGTCGCAGGTTTGCTTGTTGTGGTTTCCGCTGTTTTTTGAACTGCAGGAGCCGCGCCGTTTGAGCCTAAACTCATCAAAACGTCGCCTTTAGTTAATCGACCATCTTTGCCTGTGCCCGACATTCCAGATGTATTTACATTATTTTCTGTTACTAATTTTTGTACAGCAGGGGATAACGGTTTGCCTTCAGATGAAGCCGCCGACATAGTCTGTGCGTGTTGTTGAGGCGCTTCTTTTTTTTGTTCCGCTGCCGGAGCGGCCGTTGCCGTCGCTTTGCCATCAGAATCGATAGTCGCTACCGTCGCGCCTATTTTTACAACCTCACCGGCTTGGGCCGTAATGTTTAAAACACCATCATTTTCGGCGATAACTTCAACGCTCGCTTTATCTGTTTCTAAAAGAAGAAGAACGTCATTACGTTTAACAGCTTCACCATTTTTTTTGTTCCAGCTACCAATAGTCGCTTCCGTTACTGATTCGCCTACTGCGGGAACTTTTACGTCGATTTTCATATTAACTCCTTCTTCTTTTAGTACTTCATCACAGTTTGAATAAATTCGTTTTGTTCTACTTTATGGCGATACACAGAACCTGTCGCAGGGCTCGATCGCTCTGGACGGCCAACGTATTCTAGATCCCATTTTAGTTTCTCGCGCTTGAACATGTCTTGGAACTTAAAGTAAACATGTTGAAATGCACCCATGTTTTTAGGTTCTTCTTGTGCCCAAACTACGTTCTTCAAATTCGGGAACGATTTTAATGCGTCTACGATTTGTTTTTCTGCGAATGGGTAGATTTGTTCCATACGGATTAGAACGATATTGTCTTTGTTTTGTTTTTCTTTCTCTTCAAGTAACTCGTAGTACAATTTACCAGATACAAATACGGCCGTGTTTACTTTCTTTGCGTCGGCTTTATCCACGATAATTTCTTGGAATGCGCCTTTGCCTAACTCTTCTAAAGTAGAAACAGCTTTTGGGTGACGAAGTAATGATTTCGGTGACATTACGATTAATGGTTTCCTGAAATCACGCTTCATTTGTCTGCGCATCGCATGGAAAATCTGTGCTGGTGTTGTCAAATTCACTACTTGCATATTTCCTTGAGCACACAATTGCAACCAACGCTCTAAACGTGCGCTCGAATGTTCTGGTCCTTGCCCTTCGTAACCGTGAGGAAGCAATAGAACTAAACCAGTCATCTGCATCCATTTAGATTCACCAGATGATAAGAACTGATCGATAATAATCTGGGCCCCGTTCGAGAAATCCCCGAATTGAGCTTCCCAGATAGTTAAAAAAGTAGGATCGCACGCGGCATTTCCGTATTCAAAGCCAAGAACTGCGTATTCAGACAAAATAGAATCGTAGACGCAGAATTCGACTTTATCGCCGTTCACTTGATCAAGGGCCGCGTAGGGTTCACCATTTTTGAAATCGTAAAGACCGGCGTGGCGGTGAGTGAACGTACCGCGAACGCAGTCTTGTCCAGAAAGGCGAACCGAAGTTCCTTCTGTTAATAAGGATCCGTAAGCTAATAATTCTGCTGTACCCCAATCTAGAGGTTGCTTGCCTTCGGCCATCGCACGACGAGTCTCCAGTAAACCTTTAACTAACTTAGGATGCGGAGTAAATCCCGCCGGGACTTCTGATAGTTTTTTACCCAAATCTTTGAGTACCGCCACGTCCACTTGTGTGTTTACGGGCTTGTCTAAATCAGCGCGTGAGCCTTTGCGGAAACCTTTCCAGAAACCATCAAATTTAAAGGGTTTAGCTTTTGGTGGATTCTTTTTCGTGTCGTCGTAGATTTTTTGTAAGTTATCCATCTTTTCTTGATAGAAACTTTCCATGTATTTTGGATCAAGCGCATTTTCACGCGCCAATTGTTTACTGTAGATATCTTTCAAAGTCGGGTGACCTTTGATGATTTCGTACATCAATGGTTGAGTGTAGGCAGGTTCATCACCCTCATTGTGACCGAATCTGCGATAGCAGATCATATTAATTACGATATCGCGGCCCCATTCCTGACGGAACTTAATCGCGATCTCAAGAGCGCGAACGCATGATTCCGCATCGTCACCATTTACGTGAAGAACCGGAGTCGCTAACACTTTCGCTACATCCGACGAGTAGTGTGATGACCTGTGATTTTCAGGATTCGTTGTGAAACCAACTTGGTTATCGATTACGATATGAAGTGTACCACCCACTGTGTAACCCTTAACTTGTGACATCTGGAATGTTTCAAGAACAACACCTTGGCCTGCAAATGCGGCGTCCCCGTGGATTAATACGGGGATAACTTTTTTACGATCTTTAGTGTCTTTTCTGCGACGTTGAGCCGCGCGAACCATACCTAAAACAACCGGATTTACTGCTTCTAAGTGAGATGGGTTGTAAGCCAGAGTCACTTGGCATGTTGGCCCGTTTGTAGTTTCTTTGTGAGCTACGTAACCTAAGTGATATTTAACGTCGCCATCGAAATCATCTATTGGTTCTGCTAGTTCGGTAGGTCCATTGAAATCACCAAAAATGTACTCAAGACCTTTACCCATGAAGTTTGCTAGAACATTCACGCGACCACGGTGGGCCATACCGATAACGATCTCTTCAAATTTGTATTGAGGACTTTTTTGAACCAAAGTTTCTAGCATTGGCATCAATGCGTCTCCGCCCTCAACAGAGAAACGTTTTGTTCCGACGTAACGAGTGTGAATGAATTTTTCTAGCGCTTCGGTACGGGCTAACGAGTGGAATACTTCTTTTTTCTCGTTCGCGGTTAATTTGAATTTTGGATTTTCTAACTCAAATTCGCGGATGAACCAGTTGCGAACTTCAGGAAGAGCTTCTGCGCATTGAACAGATAATTTACCGCAGTAAACTTGGCGTAGGGTTGCGATGATTTCTTTTAAAGATGAATTGGGTTTACCAATCATGGAACCGATTTGGAAAACCGTATTCAAATCTTTTTCTGATAAATTAAATTTCTTAAGGGCTAATTGTTCACTTGACGGCGCCGTATTTGATAACGGATCAAGAGAGGCTTCAAAATGACCGTAGTTACGGTAGGCTTGAATCAAGTGGTAGACGTCTAATTCTTTTTCAGACAGACCGAGTGATCCAGTTTGACCGAATTCTAATCCTTCAAAGAAGCGTTTCCATTCAAGGGCAACAGCGTCGGGATTTTGTTTATACTCTATGTAAAGTGAATCGATATAATCGACATTCGAATGATTCACGGGACTTGAAAAACCATTGCGTTGGTTTGTGCTCATGGCGGTGGTTCCTTTCAATAAAAAGCGACGGCGCATTGTCTCGCAAAATCACGAAGAGTTCAATGTTGACCGCTATTTAATGCGATATTTAACAAATGACATCATAACTTTGTTTTTAGACTGTTTGTACTAGTCAGGTGTCCAATTGTAGAAAAAAAGTTTCTCTTTTTCATAAAATTAGATAATTGTACTTTAGTTCGGATAGTGTGTGTTTTCAGAGACAAAAATCCAGGAGAAATGAATGTACCAATTGGTAGTAGTAAGACATGGCGAGAGTGTTTGGAATCAGGAAAACAGATTTACCGGTTGGTATGATGTTGGATTAGCTGAAAAAGGTGTTCAAGAGGCAAAAAATGCCGGGCAGACTCTTAAAAAGGAAAAGCTGAGCTTCGACGTCGCGTACACTTCAATGCTTAAGCGCGCCATTAAAACTTTGGACTACATCTTGGATGAAATGGATTTGGTGTGGATTCCCGTCCACAAAGATTGGCGCTTAAATGAGCGGCATTATGGTAACCTTCAGGGTTTAAACAAAACCGAGATGGTCGAAAAGCACGGTGAAGAGCAAGTTAAGATCTGGCGTCGTAGTTACGATACTCCCCCACCGGATATGAGTCCTGATGACGCAAGACACCCTAAAAATGATATTCGCTACAAGCATGTTCCGCTGCGGGATCTGCCTAATGCTGAGTCATTAAAGGACACTCTTCATAGATTCACGCCTCTATGGAAAGATAAGATCATGACCGACCTAAAGCTAGAGAGAAAAATTCTGATCGTGGCTCATGGTAATTCATTGCGTGCCTTGATGATGATTTTGGAAGGTATTTCACCGGAAGAGATTATGCAGGTGAATGTGCCAACGGGCATTCCACTTATGTATCAACTGGATCAGAACTTTAAAGTGACTGGGAAAAAGTATCTGGGGGATCCCGCTGAAATTGAAAAAGCGATCAACTCGGTAGCGAACCAGACAAAGAAAAAATAACCAGCGGACCGTTTGACTTTTAATCGAATCGAAATTCATAATTAGTGAAAGTTAATTATGAAAAGGGGCTACCTTGTCTGCGAAGAACAGAAAAACGTTTGGTTTTATTTCTCATCCTAAAATTCAGTTCAAATACGCGATTCTAAATTCTTTGTTTGTATCGGGAGTGATTTTGCTTTCGAACTTATTGGTGGTGTATCGTCTGCGTAACTACGCTGACAGTCAAAGCGACATCGAAATGGATACTGCGCTTTTATACAACATCACCGACTTTACAATGCAGATGGGCTTCCTAACTTTCTTGGTTTCATTTTTAATTACATTTGTTTCTACGATCGTGATCACGCATCGATTTGTCGGGCCATTTATTTCAATCAATCGTTATGTAGATAGTTTGATTAACAGCAAATTCGACGAAGGGTTGAACTTGCGTACGTCAGATGAAATGCACGAGATCGCCGGCAAGCTTAAAACCTTGGGCGATCGTCTAAAGGCTAAGTAGTACGTTTGGCTCCAGCCGTTGCTGGCGCCGGCTTAACAGGATCTCTTCCGGGAGTTCCGGTTTCGCATTTATCTCGATAGCTTTCGTCAAATTTTAAAGAATCACGTCTCACATTTGAACCTTTTTCTTGGCCAGCATCATAAAACAACAAACCGACTCCGGCTTTGATACGGATCGTGCGCTCAGTCTTGCGGCAGCTGCTTGAGTCCTTTGCGCAATTTGCCTTGTATTCTTTTTCGGAAAGATAGTTGATGGCGTCTGTAACCGTTCCCCCTGTTTGATTCTTACAATTGGTCATTCCATCTTCAGCGCCGCCTAGTGCGGTTTTGTTTGCAAATACTTTCCAAGCTTCGCCTTTGTAGGACTTTGGCTTTTCAGAAAGAGAATGAAAGCAGGCCGGTTTACCTTTAGCTTCGTTTACACCATCAACAACACCGACTACTGTTCGTTTATCTGGTAGTTCAATTAGAAAATTATTGTCGACAACGGAAATCAAAACCCCATCACGCAAAATTTTAAACTGACAGCTTTTCGGGTCGAAAAGCAAAGTTCCTTTGAAATTGTTGTCTTCATTCTTTTTAACAATAGTGTAACTGGGATCGAGGTCGGTTTTGGGACCTTGGGTAGAGCGCAATTTATCCGCCATAGAAAAAGATGAGATAAGCAGCAGTACGGTCATGATTTGGTATTTCATAAAATCTCCCGTCTATCCTTTCGGATTGCTTGATCTGTGATTGAGTCTAGGATTAGTATAAACATGTGATTTTAGTCAAAGATGCGAAACAAATTCTGACTCTGGAAAAGGCCGCTAGGAAGGGAGCTCGTCATACACTAGACGAAGATCTAACTGCGCTTAAGAATCATGCGATTCTGGTAGAGAAAAACAAAATCAAATGGATTGGTCCGCAGAAGGACATTCCTAAATCCGCGTATAAAAAAATTAATAAAGAAATTTCAGCGAAAAATAAAGTCGTAATGCCAGCATTTACAGAGTGCCATACGCACACCGTTTTTGCTGGAGAACGCTATACAGAATTTGAACTTAGGAATACGGGCGTTAGTTATCAAGAAATTGCAGCTCGTGGTGGCGGGATTTTATCCTCACGCAAGGCTGTTGGGTTAACATCGAAAGAGATGTTGGTTAAACTGACGCAAAAGCGGGTAGATAAATTTGCTCAACAAGGTGTCGCGACGATTGAAATCAAAAGTGGCTACGGCCTGGATTTAGAAAACGAAATAAAATCGTTAGAAGTAATAAAAAAGCTAAAAGGTGCGAATTTTGTAAAAACGTTTTTAGGTGCTCATGCGATTCCAAAGGAATTTGCTTCAGCAAAAGAGTATTTAAATTTTCTAAGCGAATTCGTCTACCCAGAGATCAAGAAAAAGAAGCTTGCTGACCGCGTAGATATTTTTATAGAAAAAGGTTTTTTCTCTGCCGAAGAAAGTCGCTCCTATTTAGAACTTGCTCAGAAGTTAGGTTTTGATGTCGTTATTCACGCCGATCAGTTATCATTGAGTGGTGGTTCAAACTTAGCTGTGCAATTGCAGGCGCTATCAGCGGATCATGTCATTCAAATTCAAGATAAAGAAATTAAAAATTTAGCGCAATCAGAAGTCACAAGTGTGTTGCTACCCCTTGCGGATCTATATATGAAATGTGCCTATCCACCTGCGCGCAAGTTGATTGAAGCCGGTGCGCGGGTAGCCGTATCGACTGACTTTAATCCAGGTTCATGTCCGTCGCAAGATGTGCAGATGGTTGGTTTGCTAGCGCGATTAGAAATGAAAATGACTCTGCCAGAAGTGATTGTGGCCTATACATTAGGTGCTTCGTACGCTCTGAAACGACAGTCTTTTGAAGGCTCCTTAGAAGTCGGCAAAAGTGCGCAAATGATTTTCTTAGACGACTCGTACGCGGGCCTGTTTTACTCGTCGACAGAAACCTGTGTGACCCACCGGTTTTTTAATGAAACACTCGAAAAACTAAACAAATAACGCAGACCACTATATCTTAAATATTCTTAAAATATGTGTGGACCCGGTTTTAATCCCTTTCTAAGCTCTAGGTAGAGTAAGTCTATTCAGTTTAAAATTAAGCCAAGGAGAGGCGAAATGAAAAACGGTTATAGTCAGCTAATACAATCAAAGTACTTTGTGACTGATTTTAATTCTGCCATTTTCGATGGGCCAATTCGAATTTACTTCACTCAAACCCAAGAGTCTTTGGCTTTAAAAGTCTATTTCCATATCCAAAATAGGTTTGCAGATGAAGTTAAAAAGCTAAAAGACGTTTCTGCCGGCGTTCATACCAGTTTGTTCATCTTGATTTACCCAACAGGCGAAAGTTTTGAAACCTGCTTTGAATCGAAAGAAAAAATGGTCATGGCGGATTGGGAAAGTGACTTGGTCATCGGGATGAATGAAAGCACGGATGGCATAGACTTTAATTTATTCGAAGAAAAATTCCATCAAGCGTATTCTCAGTGGGTAAGCCAAAATCGAAAAATAAAACATGAAGAGCTTAGTCTATAGAAACAATAAGGGTCAGTTGATCATCGAGTATGTATTGCTTTTAGCAATTGCAGCTGTTGTATCGGGAATTATTGTGAGTCGACTAGCAAGTCGAGATCCTGATTCACCAGGTGCTATCATTACTGGCTGGAGTAAGGTAACCCA
>DDTZ01000113.1:0-6717 GCA_002344565.1 Bdellovibrionaceae bacterium UBA2351
GAAGACCCAAAAGACAAAGAAAAAGCTAAGGAAAAAGCCAAAGCCTTTGTTAAAGACTTTAGCGAACGGCACAGTAAAGACCTGGCGACGACTAAAATTGAAATCCAAGACTCTGAAAAAGAAATTACCGATTCTATCGACCAGTTATTAACTGCAGTTCTGATTTCGATCGCGATGATTTTTATCCTTATGGTACTGCTATTCGGAAGCTGGATTGATGCATTCTTAATTCTACTAGCGATCCCGTTCGGTATTATGGGAACGATACTGGCACTGACGATTTTCCAAAGTGAGCTTTCTTTGAATTCCGCCCTTGGAGTGATTCTACTAAACGGTATCTCTGTAGCAAATTCCATCATCTTGGTAGACTTCATCAAGCAGCTAAAAGGCGAGGGTCTATCAGCAAAAGAATCCGCTATGAAGGCGGCTCGAATTCGCTTGCGTCCTATATTAATGACCTCGCTCACGACGGTCATCGGTATGATGCCTATTGCTTTTGGCTTTGGATCAGGTGGTAAGATCCTGCAACCGCTTGGCATCAGCGTATCTGGCGGCCTATGGGTTTCAATGCTATTTACTTTATACTTTGTCCCAACTCTTCAATGTTTTTACTATGAGTGGAAAGAAAAGAAAGCATGAAAATCATTCTCCTTTTTTTAGTTTTATCATTAGTTTCATTTGCCGCTAAAAAAGAAGCTAGCGTTCTGCCTAAGGAGCAATGGAAATCGCGACTAGATTCCTTACTACCGAAAGATCCAGAGTATGCGTATTCCGATCAAAAACTTGAAATAGTAGCGGAACAGGCTCAGCAAGCTAAGCTGTATTTGGTCCCTAAGATTGATCTATTTCATACGTCATTCTTCAGTAAAGAAAACACGACATTTAAAAATCACCAGTACGGTTTGTCAGCCCAGGTGAATCTATTCCAGTTTGGTCGTAGCCACTATAATTACCTCAGTCGCAGTTCCGCCTATGACGTAGAAAAACTAGAACATCGCCAAAAGAAAATCGAAATTGAAAATCGTTTTCTAACGAGTTTGTTTAAAAATACTCTTCTACAGCGAAAGTTGTCTTTGTACCTTGAAATTGAAAATTTAAAGCGCAAGGCACTTAAAGTAGCCCAACAGCGCTACGATCGTGGCAACTTACCACGTCAGCAAGTAGAAAAAGTCGATATCGATTTAACCAACCTAAGTTCTCAGCGTATTTCTACCGAGCGCGAGCTAGCCGATAGTGAAGTTGAAATTCTAAAATATCAACTAAGTGACTTTAAACGTGAATGGCCTTTTGCCAATGCGATTAACAAAGTCAAAAAGGCAAAACAACCCAGTGAATTTGTCGACATCAAAATATTGGATCTAAAATCGCTTTCTTACGAAAGCCAACTTGAATCCAGTCGTCGCGCATACTTCCCATCGATTGATTTATCTGGTCGCGCCTATCAAACAAAGCAAGACGACAATCAATCGCAAGAGTGGGATGTATCACTGACCGTTTCTTGGCCTCTTTGGGACAACTATAATCGCAGTTTAGATAATTTGAATTCATATCGGGAGTTTCAATACTGGCAGACGGAGAAAACCCGTTTGATTCGCGATTGGGAAACACGTGTTCAAATCAAGGAAGATCAGTTAGCTAAACTGACAACTCAGCTTAACCAAAGTGCGTCTAATCTTAAAAAACTAAATACGCTATATGCCGACACCGAGGCCCTGTTTTCACAAGGCCGCATTACGGTAAACGAATTATTTCAAGATCAGCAATTACTATTTGAAACTCAGATTAATTACGAAAATGAACTCTATGCATTTCATCAATTCATCTTGGATTATTGCACGTTCCATTCGGAACGTGTTTGGGAATGCTTTAACTAATTAGGCTTTTGTGCACTGATGAGTTCAGGCAAAAAGCCGCCCGATTTGGGTAGAAGCACAAGCTCACCTGCGTTCTCGGCCATTTTTTCGAATTCTAATGTCGAAAACAAAGCTTCGGCGACTTCTTTATCTTTAGAAATATCCTGCAGCGCCTGTCCTAAAATTCTAGGCCGAATAGCCGAGGCCTTTGCAAACTCTACCGACGCGGTTCTTTGAGCCGAATTGGTAATAATGTTTACTTGATTTTCACCGTCTTGCTTGATCGAGCTAGTCACCTGACGCAAACGATTTACAACTTTACTTTCAATTTCCCTAATCATATTACCGTCGCGGAAATGTACTTTACGAATGTAAACTGATCCTAGCTTATAGCCCCACTCTTGCGATTTCTGCGTCACTTCTTCGCGTAAGTTTTGACTTAGCTCATGCCGATCAGAAAGTAGTTTCACTAAAGGCAAGTTACTTAAAGTTCTGACAGCAGCGTTGCTAACGTTGGCAGACAATGATCCTTTTGGATCCGTATTTTTGAAAAGATAAGACATCGGATTGCTTACAAACATTTCATACCAGATACCAACACCCATCGGGGCGCCCTCTTCCGAGTTAACGGGCTGACTACGTAAGTACACTTGATCCATTCTTAAATCTAATGTGTAAACCTTGCCCATCAAATTTATGATCAAAGCACGCCAAGTTAAGCGTGGCCACAAGAAGTGCAAACCAGGCTCATCGATAATCGCCACCACTTTACCGAATAAGGTAAATACTTGGCAGGTTGATTCATATACAGTTGTATAAAAAAGAAAAAATCTTAAAACTTTCAAAGTCACAATTTCAAACATTAAAGCCGCGAAAAATCCAATTGCTATTTCCATGGGTTACTCCGTTGGATAAATAATTTTGTCGGCTTTCTTGATCACATTTAAACGCGCGTTGCGCACAAAATTTTTCAAGACATCCGGACCACTCTGTTTCAATTCTTTAAGTTGAGTAGATAGCGCTAACAGTGGCTCCACTTCTGCTTGTGCCTTTAAAGTTTCAATTTCAACTGCACGGCGAGACAGAACTATCGTTTGGTCGGCGCTCGCTTTTGCTAAACTTATTTCCGACGAAACGTTATTGTGAGCCGTGTTGATAGCCGCTAACGCTGACTCTACTTCATGTGGAGGCTCGATGCCTGTGATTAATGAAGCATCCAGAATAATTCCATAACGAGCATTGGAACTTACACATTCACGCACCATAATGTCATTTAGATCCTTTAGGTTTTTACGCAAATCGTTTATCGAAACAGCCTCAGCGATATTCACATCACCAGTGACTTGAACTTGTTTATATTCAGATCCAAAATTAGCAATTCGCTCACGCAATACAGAAACAAAATAGCCCATCACATGCGTAATAGGATTTTTGATTCCAAACACAAAAGCGTATAAATTTTGCTCTGAAATACGATAGCGAATCTGTCCCGTTAAACCAATATTCAATTGGTCCATGGTAACGGCTTCCAATAGCGTTCCGTTATTATTCGCTGACAAACTTTCTGGATCGTACGCCATGTTCATAGTCTCGGTAGCAATCGAAACTTTAATAACTTTTTCCCAAGGAAATTTGAAATGTAGACCGGGACCAATCGATTCAAGAATAGGAAAATTGTATCTCTGTTTTTCTTCTTCCGTCAGATTTTCTGCCACTGGAGTATCAGCGGTCATCTGACCCGGTAAGCGTTGCGCTCTACCAAAAATAGTTTTTACGCCTCGTTCATTTTGATCAATGGTATAAAACCCTGATACGATACAGCGTAGAACAAAATAAATCAGCACACCTAGAATAAACGACATAAAGGCAACCCCAATTCGTTGTTTGTATTAAAACAATGAATCTAGGCTAAACTGAGATTTGGCAGATATCAAACCAGTTTTAAAAACTTTTTGCATCGTCGAGACAAGCATTATCAAACATAACTGCATTTTGGCTGCTTTGATAATTTGAAATGAAGTTAGCTAAGTCAGAAGCCCCCTCATTTAAATAATACATAACACAATTAGGATTACTACAGTGGGCCCCATGAGCAGAATCGTGATGAGACGTCGTCATGGGTAGGCCGTTATTTACAAACCCGATCGCATGTGCCAGCTCGTGAACAATCGTGGATTGCTCCACAAACCTTGGTACAGGTCCAGAAGGAACTATACCGGACGCTTGCACGACTTGTTTAAAAATTATGATTACATTCGTACCCGTAACTGAGTATCCAATGACACCTGTGTTGGCTGAACCGTCTGATTTCGCAGCATAGCCTTTTACGAAAGCGACAAATATTTTTCCAGAAGCTCCACTCGAATCGCCATTTCGATACTGATTTGCTAAATTAATCGCATCGGTGGTTGTCCAAACCGAACGACTTTGCGTCGGGATGGAACGCATTTCAGCAAGCGTTTTAGGTACTGTGAACGAAATATTTCTACCTGTGAAAACCGCTTGCAGGTTCTGCAAAGTAACATCCCAATAATTCAAACCGGCTCCGCTAGTGCCAACATAGGGTTCGGCGCCAGACTCGTAAACGACGTCTATCGTAAGACTTGTCATTTGTTTAAAATAAAATGTCGGTGAATACACAGAAACACCACCATCCCCTGATCCAGAATTTGAATTACATGAATTTATAAAAAAGAAACTCGATACAATTAAAAGGCTTAATAGAATATTTCTCATATAACTAGTTTAATAGACCTAAATACTCTTTGGTACCAATTTGATCTAAAACACCTGGAGTTTTACCGCCTATACGTTCTTTTTTGCGATATAGGGTGCGTGCCTTCATAACAACCGTACAACCAAGTTCGCCACTACCGTCAGCGTCTTTTACATCCGTATCACATGGAATTTCCATTGCCGCTTCGTCTTCGCGGACGACCGGAAAGCTCGACAACGAAATTGTCATCCAATCCACATTAAATTTCCGTCCATCGTCTTGCTGATACAAAGAGCGTGTCAAAAGCGCATAAAAATTATCTTTTACCAAAGACGACATATAGGTCGTAGGCAAAACGATCGCTACACGCTTTTTTGTGGCAATGATGTCCTTAATGGTTTGAACAACAGCCGCTTGGTTTTCGATCATCGAAATCACTTCTGTAGAAGGAATCAGTTCTTTAAGTGAAAGCGTGCTATCGACAATTATATGTTGGAATCTATTTTCGGCCTCTAAAGAATCAAAGAAACCTTTCCACACTAGGTAGTGATTTTTTCGCTCAGGGAGAACTCCCAAAAAAACAAGATTCTGCCCCTCCAGCTCAAGATGCAAACGTTTGTAGACACTGGCTCCGTAGTCTTCTGGACTCGCAAAATGGCTCCACGATATCTTAGGGATGGGTTGTGGCTTTATCCCAAATGTAAATGCGAAATAAACTCCACCAATAACTACAGCTGCTGCACCCAATATATAGGCTATTGTTGATTTTTTCATGACCTAGGAATTACTGTATAAACGCTATAATGCCAATTAAATTAACCTGGTAGACGACACTGGTCCTACTATTCCCTTTACCTATCAGAACTATTTGTGTTAGATGCTAACTAAAAGGACTTGATTCTATTTTAACAGAACAGGTACCAACACAAATGAAAAACTCGCAAAGTAAAACACATGTTTGTCTTGTGGGAAACGGCCGTTTGGCAACCCAACTAGAAAAAGTTTTAACAGAAATTTCTGTTCCATTTTCTCATATCTATCGTTCTAAAGACTCAGCTAACTCTATAAAGGAAAATGTTTCTAAATCGACTCATGTTTGGCTCGCGATTAGTGATAATGCGATAGAAAGTTTTTATCAAACCTATGCAGAAATCAATTCGAAAGCCTATTGGGTTCATTTCTCTGGTGCCCATAATTCACCGAAAATATTTTCAGTACATCCACTGATGACGTTCTCTAAAAATCC
The DNA here is from genome assembly GCA_002344565.1 of Bdellovibrionaceae bacterium UBA2351. GTDB lineage: Bacteria > Bdellovibrionota > Bdellovibrionia > Bdellovibrionales > Bdellovibrionaceae > UBA2316. The sequence continues at coordinate 5,816 of DDTZ01000113.1, forward strand.
GATGTCATTAATCGATTTCAAAAAAATTCACATGGTTCTATCCAGCCCAACATGCTCAGATTTAGGTATCGACTTTTTGGCGCTTATGCCAGGTTTCACAAATCCGCATAGTACTCTAAGTGCGCAACACAAAGCTCTTTATCATGCACTATGTGTAATGGCCGGCAATTTTCCAATGATTCTGTGGACCGAAGTTCTGAATCAATTTCAGTCTCTATCGTTACCCAAAGAGGCCTTATTTACTTATCTAGATCGCGTGAATCATAATTTCAAGACCGAAGGCGCCAACGCGCTCACCGGGCCTATTGTTCGTAATGATACCAAAACGATAAAAGATAATTTAGCAGCACTTGACGGTAACACTCTAAAACCTATCTATGAGTCCTTCTTAAAAGCGAAAGGTGTAAAATTATGAAACTGAATTCACTTACTTTTTTAGATAAAAAGAAAAACAACGAGAAAATTTCAATGATTACATGCTATGATTATTCATTTGCGCAGATCATTAACGAAACTGATATCGATTGCATTTTAGTTGGTGATTCAGGTTCTATGTTAATGCATGGATTACCAAATACCGTACATGCAGATACGCCCATGATGGCGACTCATATCGCGGCCGTCAGTCGTGGTGCTCCTAAAAAATTTATTGTCGGCGATCTTCCGTTCTTATCTTACCGTAAATCATTAACGGCTAATATGAACAACGTAGAAGCCTTGATGAAAGCGGGATCTGAAGCTTTAAAGTTAGAGGGTGCAATTGGGAACTTAAAGTTAGTTTCGCACTTAGTTCATTCTGGAGTTCCGATCATGGGTCACCTTGGTCTTACCCCACAATCTGTTCACACGTTGGGAGGACATAAAGTTCAAGGACGTGAAAAAGAGGCTCAAGTACAGATTCT
>DDTZ01000113.1:7099-45214 GCA_002344565.1 Bdellovibrionaceae bacterium UBA2351
ATATCCCGGTGATTGGAATTGGTGCGGGGCCAGATGTAGATGGACAAGTTCTAGTTTTACAGGACTTACTTGGTTTTAACGATGGTTTTAAACCTAAGTTCTTGAAAAAATATTTCAACGCTAACCAAGTCTTCAAAAATGTTTTCAATGACTATCACAAAGAAGTTGTAACTCAAGCATTCCCGACACCAAAGGAAAGTTACGAATGAGCCAACCAATTATTTTAAAAACGACGAAGGAGCTTATTCAGTGGCGCGGTTCGATTCAAAATCGCTCGGTAGGATTTGTCCCCACTATGGGTGCTCTCCATGAAGGCCATGCGAGTTTGCTTAAAAAGAGTCGAGCTGAAAACGATATTTCTGTTTTAAGTATTTTCGTCAACCCGACTCAGTTTAACCAAGCACAAGACTTAGCGAAATACCCTAGAACTTGGGACGCAGATGTTGCTGTGGCTCGCGAGACAAGAACAGATGTTATTTTTTCGCCGACATTTGAGGAAATCTATCCTGACGACTACAATTATTCAGTGCATGAAAATGATTTTAGCCACATGCTATGTGGCGCCTCACGCCCCGGACATTTTCAAGGTGTCTTAACTATTGTATTGAAACTTTTTAATCTTGTGCAACCGACTCGCGTTTATATGGGCGAGAAAGATCACCAACAACTACAATTGATCAAGAAGATGGTAGCGTCTCTATTCCTGAATACCGAAGTCATCGGTTGCCCAACCATTAGAAACAACGACGGCTTAGCATTAAGTTCCCGCAATGCGCGACTGACCGAGGAAGAACGTAAAAATTCATCTTTGATTTATAAGACGATAACCACGGCAAAGACCGCACAAGAGGCGCGAGTGGCTTTAGAAAAAGCCGGATTTAAGATAGACTATTTAGTGGATGTTGAACGCCGTCGTTACGTAGCTGCCTATGTTGGCGAAGTGAGGTTGATAGACAATGTCCAACTCTAACAAAATACTTTTTATATTCACTGGGTCTATTGCCGCTTACAAAGCCGTCACTTTAGTTTCACGTCTAGTGCAACGAGGCTACGATGTTGAGTGCGTTTTAACTAAATCAGCGTCTAAATTTATAGGACGCGCTACTATTGAAGGACTAACTGGAAAAGCGGTTCATACTGATTTGTTTGATTCGGACAACATTATGTCGCACATCCATCTGATTCGCGACGCCAATGCCGTTGTGGTTGCACCCGCGACGGCTAATTTTATAAATAAAATTGCCAATGGATTTGCGGATGATTTGGCTAGCACCTTGTTTCTTGCCCATGATTTTAAAAAGCCGTTCATCGTTGCCCCCGCGATGAATACAAAAATGTACGAACACCCACAAACTCAAGTTTCTATAAAACGTTTAAAAGAAATTGGCGTTACTATTTTGGAAGCGGGATCAGGTATCCTTGCCTGCGGCGAAGTAGGCTATGGCAAGCTATTAGAACCTGAAATCATGATCGAAGAAATAGAAAAAATTCTAAAGCACCCCCCCACAACACCGCCGACCCCGGCAAGTAAACAAAACCTTCCACGCATACTGATTACAGGTGGTGGTACAGTCGAAAAAATCGATGATGTTCGATCGCTTACAAATTCTAGCAGCGGCGAAACGGCCATTTCCCTTGCTAAATACTTTTATGATCTGGGCCTACCGACCTCGTTGATCGTTAATAATCAAAAAGGTTTACCACTCCCAAGCACTATGGACGTAACGTCATTTAGTTCGTTTGCGGATCTAAATTCAGCGCTAAAAGACAAACTAGGTAAAGAAAGTTTTGATTTTGTCATTCATGCCGCAGCCGTAAGCGATTTCAGTTTAGCTAAAATTGAAGGCATTGGTTTTAAGAAATCACCAAGAAAAATTTCTTCAGCAAAAAGCATTAAGCTAGTTCTAAAGCCAAACTTTAAAATCATCTCTAAAATTGCTCAGTATAGTAAAAATAAAAAGGTGAAAGTGATTGGTTTCAAACTTACTTCACACGCCGATCAGAAAATAGTTAAACAATCGGTAGACAAAGTATTCGCTTATAAAGGCGTTCACTATGTTGTTCAAAATGACGTTACAAAAATAGATCGCCAAAAAGGAATTCATCATTTTTCTTTATTTGAAAAAAATGTCCCCGTACCTCACGAAATCGAATCCCGTGAACACCTATTAGCTCAATTAGCACAGACTGTGACAAAGGAACTCAAATGATTTTAGCACTCGATGTTGGTAACACTCAAATTTATGCCGGCTTATTCACGCCTGATCACAAGATGGTAGCTTCATTTCGTAAAAACTCGAAAACGAGCTCATCCTCAGATGAAGTCGGTATTTTCCTAAGAACGGCTATCCGTGAAAATGGCTTTAATCCAGAGCATGTTCAACAAATTGCAATCTGTACGGTTGTTCCAGATGTATTGTATTCAATCCGTGGAGCCTGCAAAAAGTATTTCAATTTAACTCCGTTTGTTCTGCAGGCCGGAGTGAAAACGGGACTAAAAATTAAGTACCGCAATCCATTGGAAGTTGGTGCGGACCGAATCGCAAACTCAATCGCGTCTAGCCAGCTCTACAACGATAAAAATTTAATTATCGTTGATTTAGGTACTGCGACTACGTTCTGTGCGGTATCAAAAGAGAAAGAATATCTAGGTGGAACTATTATTGCTGGTTTGAAAATCAGTATGGAAGCCTTAGAAAGCCGGACAGCCAAGTTACCCGCAGTTGAAATCGAAGAAAAATATGAAGCTTTAGGCCGATCAACGGTAGAAAGTATTCAATCGGGCCTATACTATGGTCATTTAGGCCAAATAAAAGAAATTAGTCAGCGTTTAGAAGCCGAGTGCTTTCCAAACGATCCCCCAGTAATTATTGGCACTGGTGGTTTCTCGCATTTATTTGAAAAAGAAAAAGTATTTAATCGCATTATCCCAGATCTAGTTCTAAAGGGATTGCTTGCTTCACTATCTATGAACATGAAGGAATAAGAGGTCTAAAATGAATATTGAACTAATGAGATGTAAAATTCACCGTGCAACGGTTACGGAAGCCGATTTGAATTATGAAGGATCTATTTCACTTGATCCGGCCCTTATTAAAGCCGCTGGATTATTTCTTCACGAAAAAGTGGACATATTAAATTGTAACAATGGCGCACGTTTTACTACGTATGTAATCGAAGGCAAAAAAGGCCAGGTATGTTTGAATGGAGCTGCTGCTCGACTAGTACAAAAAGGTGATCTAGTTATTATCGTTGCTTACGGTAGCATTCCGATCGAAAAGGCAAAAGGGTTCAAGCCTGAAGTCGTTTTTGTCGATAACAAAAATCGCCCTCGCGAGAAAAGACTAGAAAAACATTCAAAAAAGAGTCAGTATTAAAAGATGAAAATCTTTATTATTGTTTCTTTATTTTTTCTTTTGCCAAAAGCATTTGCGGATTTTGACCGTGCTCTTTTTAAGAATTCACAAATGATGGAAGATAGTGAAGTGGTAGAAGACGAAAAAGTAAAAATGAACTGTTTCGTCTACAAAAAATTTATCGTTCTAGAAAAAGAAGAACCTGGATTCCTAGGAAAAAATATTTACTACAAAGAAAACGAACTTGATAGAAAAGTTATACCAGAAACTTTCTGTAAAGACCTAAAAATGGAGTCTTTCAAAAAACTACAAACCTCGGGTTCTTCTTTTTATGGAATGTTTCGTCGCTTTCTTTTTGTTCAGGACCCAGATGAATTAAGTGCACGCACTAAATTTGAAATTTATAATTTAGAATCTGGCCAAATGACATATTCTGGAGTCAAGAATAATAACACTTTAATGAAGATCATCCCGGTTACAGCGAAGACAACCGCGATCGAATATTTCCAACGCTACCAAGTTGACTGCGACTTCAATTCAGAAAAGATGAATCTAAAATGCTGGAATGAATTTTTAGGTTCGATTGAAGTGCCGAAAGATATAAAGGTTCCCTATCCATCATGCCCTAAATCAAAAACGCCAAAAAAATTTCAAGTATTCTTGAAAATATTGGTTCCCGATATCCAAAAAAGTAAACGAAATTTTCTATGGGTTAAACCCATTTGCGAAATCGCTCCGTAACCAACTACGGCTGCTGTATTGGCGACTCTTCAGATTCCTTATCGAATGGAATAAACTTGATCGCTTGGTAACTGATTGGGACCCCGCCGTTATATTCCTTTTGAATTAAATTTGTAATCTGCAACTTAATTTTTCTCTGAGCATCTCGCCAATCCCGGCGGGTGCCATTGGTTTTCATGTTATACATAAAATAGACACTGCCTTTTTTTGTTGAGATCACTCCAGCGAGTAATATCGCAGGTGAAACAGTTCCCGTTTTAGCGATTACTGAATTTTCTGTAACATCATTTTTATATAGATTGCTGGATGATGACGTCGCATCCGCGCCGACTACACTAACAATATCTTCAAACTTAAGCGCCTGAGCTTTTAATACATTTTCAAAATCGATTAATATTTTAAGTACCACCGAGCACCGTGCTGAATTGTAGTTGCCGGTACCTTCAATCGTTAGCCTATTTCCCGAACCGTTGAATATTTCAATGTCCTCAGACGTAAGGTTCAGCCGCTTTTCAATAAATTTTTTAAATTCTTTAGCTCCACCGATAGATTCGAAAATGATATTTGAGCCGTAATTATTGGAATTACGATTCATTTCTTTCAGCAATACATTTAATGGTGAAGATCTGAACGCGATGAATTCAAAACCATTGGATTGAAATTCGGCCTCTTTTTGAAACGAAAACTTCCTCACCGATAGCTGAGCAGATGATGCCATCGCAATCCCTTGCTCTTTAGCAAAGACCAAAGTTTTCGCATAGTCCGCAGTTAGATTCTTAACTCGTAATAAATTTCTCAAAACTTCATCTGGTGTCGGCGACTCAGGAGTATAGTCTCCAATGGCGACGGCTTTACTGCTGACATTCCAAGTAAACTTGAATTTTTCATCGAAGGATAGTTCCTTCACAGATTTAATACCCTTTGCATTTAATTCCGAGATCACGAAATGTAGAAACTCTTTGCCAAAGTAGGGATCATTACCACCCTGAATATGAACCAAACTAGTCCCATCAGCGTTCTTTTTATAGAATACTTTTGTGTAATAACGATAATCGCGCCCTTTTTCTATCAGCGCCCAGTACGAGGTAATTAATTTAGAAACCGAGGCAATCGGTAGCTTTTCGTCGGTATTAGTGCCTTGAATTTCTAGTCCGGAGCTATTTCCCGCCGCTAAATGGCAGAATGAATTCAACGATGAGCACCAAGCCGTTGGAGCCAAAAATAGAAATACTAAAAACAATAAACTACGCTGATTTCTATACAAATTAACCCGCCCCTTGGATATATTTTTGGACTGTGCTTTTACCAGATAACTCCTAAAGCAAATGAAATGCCCCCGCCTAGTTAACTACACTGCTTTTTATATAATTTTGATCCTTTAGGCCCTAAAAAAATTTCAAAGATGATCAATTTTTGTTCACTAAAAAATCGATCAAGGCCATACCTTTCCCGTGCCGTTTCAATCCGTATTTTCAAAGCTATTATTGGCCTCTGCGATCCTGTTAGGGAGTACTTTTGTACTGATTGTATCCCATTCCGCATCCCAAAGAATCTGTGTAAAAAACAGAGCTATTGCTTTTATAGAATGGAAAAAAAATCTGATTCCGACATGCGATTCAAACAATTCAGCTGAATGGTCAAAGGAAACTATTAAGATTGCGGATCAAGTCAATGATCAACTAGAAATCTTCAATTTTTTAACTCCATCGTCTCGTTTCTTGCTAACTCTCACTGACGACACAAACCAGCTATCGACAAGCAAGCGTCGCTTAACCGTGTCTACCCATCTTGTAAATACGACAGACGTTCTACCCTACACAGTAATAAAAAACTGGGTGGAAGATCAGAATAAAAATTTGCCTAAATTTGATTTACTTCACGAAACAGTAACATACTTTATTTTTTACAGCATTACCGGGCGTGATCCTATATTACCGCTACAGACTGAAACACATGCACCTGTGTTATGGAAATCGGTACAAAAAAGTAGTCATCCGAATTGTATTAGCGATTGGAAACTCACACCAAAATGGCAGCTATGTATCAATCGTCATTATCAATTCTTTGAAACACGCACGGATTTTATCAAAGAACGCCTTCAGCACAAATTTAATCAATCCTGGATCAGCGCCTACCAACGCTTAAGTTTAAATGAAAAAAGCCAACTCTTTAAATTTGTCCTAAATAGAATCAAAACGTTTCAAGTAGATGCGACTCTTTTAAAAGAAGCTAGCTTTTCTAATTATATTCAATCGATGTCATCATTTTGGTATATGAATGAATACTTTCCGACACAGAATGCGAACAAAGCGATGCTAGCGTCTATCATCAAGGATTTTAATCAAATTAACTTCGTAAACATTGTAGATAAATCAAAATTTGATTTAGTGATCTTTAAAGAAGGACTAAAACTTGCTACGTTCGATGGTAGTGAGTCTTTGTTAAAACCGCTAAAAAACAGTCCTACTTCCTTAGTCGCATTATCTAACGGCGACGACTTTTCTGTTTTTCCTATCAAAAAAACAATAAAAATTTCGTCGTTTTCTAAATGGTCTGCCAACCAAATCGTGGTTGAATCGTGCCGCCCTTTGAAAATGAAAGAGCTTTTAAAGTACACAGAATACACCGAGAAATTACTTTTAATTTACACATGCAATCCATTAAAAGCAGACAAAGTAGCCCGTTTAACTAAAGCGGGAATTTTAAACTACGCTCAGCTAAATAGTGAAGAAATGTTTGCCCATTTCCACCTGCCGTCGCTGGTATCTAAGCGAAATTTGATTGATCCTAATTTAGAAGTCTTTCAATTTTTAACGGAACGGTCCCAGAAAAATTCAGTGTATGAATTGTTTGGCTGGAGAGAGCTAAATTGGGATCAGATTTCAAAAACTTATCGTCCGAAGGCAGTAGTGGACGCAGTTAATTTGTTCCGCGTCCAACTCTAATATTTTTAATTACGTAAATAGCTTTTTAAAGAATCCTACAACTTTTTGTTTTAAACCACCCGCCTTAACGACGTCAGCTCTAGGGCCCGATTTTTTCTCGTAAGATTTTGGTCCTTTCGAGTAATTTGGTTTTCCATTTTTGTAGCGTGGATTGTTTTGTTTTTGCTGAGGCTTGTTCTGATGATGAGATTTGCCGTGTTGTTGAGGTTTATTACCTTGATGAGCAACCACCCCATTACGATTTTGTTCATTGTTGCGTTCAGGTCTATTATCCTGACGTTGCGGACGTTCGCCACGCTCATTGCGATCACCACGCGGCTGACCTTGCTTGCCCCCATGACGAGGACCACGCTCTGGGCGCTTACCACCACGGAAATCTTTGCCGCCTTTTGGTCGATCACTACCATGCGGACGATTGCGATCGCGATCAGAAAACGCTACATAGTCAGTCACCAGTTCTGTGGTTTCCAAGTAGTCTTGTTCAATTTTACGTTTTAAGAAGTCTTGAATACGATTCAACGAATCTAAATCACGATCACTGCAAAGATTAAGTGCTGTACCTTCGGCATTCGCACGGCCAGTGCGACCAATACGGTGTACATACGTTTCGCAATCCATCGGCAGTTCATAGTTAACCACTAAATCAACACCTTGAATATCCAAGCCGCGAGCGGCAATATCCGTGGCAACTAAAATGTTCTTCTCGTTCACAGCTTTAAACTGCTCAAGAACACGTGTTCTTTGAGTTTGGGTCATTAAACTAGAAATGGCGATAGCGGGTAATTGATTTTCAGAAAGGAATTGAGCCACTCTTTCAACGTTGTTTTTAAAGTTTGTGAAAATGATCGCTTGTTTTGGATTTTTCTTTTTTAAAAGCGATAATAGCATTTGCGGCTTCTCACCATCACCAACGTGATATAAAAAGTCTTTTACGTTATCCGCCGTCGCTTTGTCGCGAGAAATATTAATTTCTACTGGGTTAGCGCCAAATTGATAAGCTGTGCTTAATACATCTAAATTCAACGTCGCGCTGAATACTAGGAACTGACGCTCTCTAGGGACTCGCTGCAGGATAAATTTCATATCATCTTTGAAGCCCATATCAAACATTCGGTCAGCTTCATCGAAAACAATTGCGCGCACTAAACGTAAATCGATCAGATGTTCTTTATATAAATCCAAAAGACGACCTGGCGTTGCGAAAATAAATTGCACACCATTTCTAAGTCCGCTTTTTTGTTTGTCGTAACCAACACCACCGTAAACAGAAATAGAGTGCAAGTTCATGCCTTTGGTAAACAAACCAAAGTTTTCATAAACTTGTTCTGCCAATTCACGCGTCGGCAACAAAACTAGAATGAAGTTGTTTGATTTCCAATCTGGGAACTTACGTTGAGCTGTAATTTCATCATCAGATGGAGTTTGAGATCTAAGCACTCGGTCAATAAGTGGTAATAAAAAGGCCGCTGTTTTTCCAGTACCTGTTTGTGCTAAGCCGGCTAAGTCTTGGCCTTTTAGAACTACCGGTATTGCCTGCTCTTGGATCGGCGTCGGATTTTTATAGCCGAGATCCATTATATTTTTATGTAATTCAGGAACTAAGTTCCATTCAGAAAATTCCAAATCGTCTCCATGAGTTAAGTCTATTTCTGTCATTAAAGACCCAAAAATTCAACGATTTATCCCGTCTAAAAAGGTCTCCAGTTCACGAGTGAACACCTCGGGCTGGTCTGCATGAATCCAGTGTCCCGCGTCAGAGATTTCGATGCCTGTAACTAGCTTATTTTGCTGAAGAACGTGCTCGAACACAGATTTTTTCAAATCCTTCGAGTTCTGTCCACGCATATACAGGGTTGGGACCGAAATATGGTCGATCAGGGCCCATGAGTCCTCACTTCGACCTTGTTTGACACAATCAATGATCCCCTCTTTTGAGAACTTCCAATCAAACTGACCGTCGGACTTTTCCTCAAGATTAGCGACCAGAAACGGAATGATGGTCTTTAAGTTCTCTTTTGAAGCAAACTCCTGTTCAAATCGATGGTCGAAAAACTCCTTAATCTCGGACCGGCTGGCAAATGGGGTGGGAATGGCGCCTAGCATCTTTTGATAGTACAAATAGCTATCCGGATCCCCTTCGGGTCCGATGTCTTCAATCACTAAGCTTTTCAATCGATCCGAGTGAAGATAGCTAAAATATAAGGCATTTCGCCCTCCCATCGAGTGACCAACCAGGTTGATCGAGGTCCAATTTAATGCTTCTAAAATCTGAAAAAGATCGTCGGCGAAATCCTTGGGATGATACCCAGACAAGGGTTTTACGGATTTCCCATGACCGCGCTGATCATAGACTAAACATTGATATTTGCCAGAGAGCCTACGGGTCACTGTACCCCAGTTATTTAGAAAACCCATCAGGCCGTGAAGGAAAACAACCTTGGGTAAATGGTCTTCGCCCGTGATCCGATAGTTGAAATTATCTAAAATTGACATACCTTTACCGATTAACATGGTTGTCAGCTATTGAAAATCGAATTCAAATCCTTTAGTTTGAATAGATGCGTCCTGAACTGCACCAAGACTGGATCGACTATAAAGCGGTTGAAATTGTCGAACGATTACAAAAAAAGAATTTTGAAGCCTACCTGGTGGGTGGGTGTGTGCGCGATTTATTGGTGAATGAACACCCCAAAGATTACGACATCGCGACTTCGGCTCGTCCAGAGGAAGTTCGTCGAATTATTCCTAATAGTTTTCTAATTGGTCGCCGTTTTAAACTCATCCTAGTTCGTCGCGGACTTGCCCAGTATGAAGTCTCGACATTCCGTCGCAGCCGTGGCCCCGAGGATGATACTACTAGTACCGAAACTGAAGTAGTGAACGAAGATAATTTTTACGGCACAGCCGAAGAAGATGCTGTTCGGCGGGACTTCACAGTCAATGCTCTTTTCTATGATCCATTAAAACAGAAGATGCTCGATTACTGCAACGGCCTCGCTGATATTGAAAATCGGACAATTCGAATTATTGGAGATCCTGTTATTCGACTAAATGAAGATCCGATTCGTATCTTAAGGGGGATTCGACTAGCGCATAAACTAAACTTCAATCTAGAAGCCAGTTTCCGTAGCGCTATCGAAACCAACGGTGCATGCCTAAAGAATGCGATCCTTCCAAGAAAACGCGAAGAGTTTCTAAAAATCTTACGCTTAAAAGATCCAGGCCTAACATTTTTAGAAATGTTTGATTTAAAAATTCTGCAATATTGCCTGCCGTCCTTGAATGATCTTTTCTTAAATCAAGACGCGCAAATTGTTTTTTTAAACACGTTAGACGATTTAAAGAAGTTAGTTTTAACAGACACTGAGCCTTCAAGCTTGTTCTTAGTTTTTTTATACGCGTTTATCCGCGCGGCTATTGACCCTGAAGATATTGGCAAAACCGATCTTGAAGGCAATCCATTGTTGAACAAATTAATGAAAGAAGAACTCGGCGTTTTCAAACAAGAAGCTATTCATTTTTTCAAAACAATCAGCTTCATGCCTTCGTTAACAAATATTGAAACGTTTAACCGTAAGGGCGAGCGACGCAAGCAAGGCTTCCTATCTCATCCCTACCTGAGCACGGCGAATGAGCTATGCCTATACGAACACCTTTATAAATATTCAGACTATGTTTTCTGGAAAAAACAGATAGATGCGGCGGCATCTGGATCTCATGCGCGCTCGAACGAGCGCACTTAGTCGGGCCTTACGCCGCTGATGTTTTCTTTATATGATTTAATACTTCTTGAGCAATGCGATCTAAAGGTAGAACTTTATCGATCGCACCCACATTAACAGCGGCCGACGGCATTCCGTAAACCACACAGCTTTTTTCGTCTTGAGCAAAGTTATAACTGCCCGCTTTTTTCATTTCTAACAAACCTTCTGCGCCATCTTTGCCCATACCTGTCAAAACAACACCGATGGCGTTTGCACCCACGTATTGCGCAACCGATCTGAGTAAGTAATCTGCAGCGGGACGCACGTTATGCAACTGTACCTGCTGATGCAAAGTTACCGTATACTTCGCACCTTGACGACGAACTTCCATGTGAAAATTCCCCGGAGCGATTAGAACACGACCAGGATGAACGACGTCACCATCTTGAGCTTCTTTTACTTCGAAAGGAAATAACGTGTTTAAATGATCAGCGAATGTTTTCGTAAAACCCGGTGGCATATGTTGCACAACAACCGTACCTGGAATATCCGCTGGCATATTTTTAAATAGTACCTTGAGAGCTTCTGTTCCTCCAGTAGAGGAGGCAATCGCTAAAATTTGATTTGTTGTTTTAGCTAAAGACTGATTCGCTTTTTTATCACTTGCATATTTTGCTTCGTAAGACACTCTTTGAATCATTTTAGCGTTATGCACATCTTTCACAATCTGAACGATTGTCTTAGCAATATTTTCTAAATTTTTTGCAACATCAATTGACGGTTTCTCAACAACCTCAACAGCACCGGCATCGATTGCGCGTAAATAAGTTTGCGATCCATGCGAGGCCACCGAACTAAACACTATGGTTTTAATTGGAAAGTGTTTCATTACCTTTTCTAGAAATGTAATGCCGTCCATTTTGGGCATTTCCACATCCAGCATCATTACGTCTGGCTTAAGCTCAAATATTTTTTCGCGAGCCTGGTACGGGTCGCCCACACTACCAATAACTTCTATTTGTGAATCGGTCGCAAAAATTTTCTCTAACATTTTGCGAATGACTAATGAATCATCAACAATAAGAACCTTGATCTTACTCATTTCGCCTTCCTTTGATAAATAGCTTTCGACATTGGCGTAATCAGCTCATTTTTGATATTTCCAGATTCGGAATGGCCTAGCAGCAAATATCCTTTCGGATTTAGCGAGGACGCAAGGTTTTCCACAACTTTACTCACAGTTTTATCATCGAAATAAATTAAAACATTTCGGCAAAATATAAAATCAAATGGTCTTTTGAATTCATATTTTTCTCCAATTAAATTGAATTGAGAAAAATGAACCATTTCACGAACGAAGTCTTTCACTCGATAAATAGTTTCACCATCTTGAGTTGAGCGGTCGAAATATTTGAACATCAAGTCTTTCGAGATCCCACTCATTTCGCTTTCTTTATAGTAACCAAGCGCGCCCTTTTTCAAAACATCCGTATCAATATCTGAAGCTAAAATGCGAACGGACGGTCTCAATTTTTCAGGGATGTTTTCACACACCGTAATAGCAATAGTGTAGGGTTCTTGCCCCGTACTTGCGGCCGCACACCAAATACGCATGGAATATAAAGTTTCAAAATGCGTTTTTACTGCTTTACCAAACCAGGTAAAGTGAGCAGCTTCCCTAAAGAATGACGTCATATTCGTCGTTAACGCCGAAATAAACTCTTGAGTCTCGGCTGGTCCAGCCGATTTTAAGAACATCCAATATTGCTCAAATGATGTTTTGTTGTACGCGCGCAAAATTTTAGCTAGCCTGTTTTTAACCAAAGCTTCATTCTTCGGATTAAAAGGCAGGTTAACACCAGCTAACTCATAAATATAGTTAGCAAACTTAGTGTAAGTCTCCTGAGATAATTTAAACTCTTCGTAGTTTAAGTTCTTTGCAGCACTCACGCTACCGCCTCAACTCCTGAGTTTCCGTTTGCACTTCTGATGATTTGAGCTGGATCTAAAATTAGAACTGTTTTTCCGTCGCCCAAAATCGCAGCACCCGATACTTCGGGAATTTCTGCTCCGATAGTTAAGCTTTTAACTACAACCTGAGCTTGTCCTAAAACATCATCGACCGGCAAAGCCGACGTCAAATGACCAGACTCGATAATTACGAGCATGATTTCATCGGCACGTTCTTTTCTTTCAACAGTAGCAAAGTTATTTTTCGCTTGGCTTTTATTTGCCAAATCATTTAGTAAAGGGTCTAAATCCAACACTCTATGCAAGCTCTCGCGGACTTTTGCAACAACGCCTTTGCCTGGCAAGGTTGTTAACATATTCTTTTTAACTCGAATAATTTCTTTAATCGTATAGATTGGCAGAATGTAACGCTCGTTTTTTATCTGAACCACAATACCATCTGTAATTGCCGTGCTTAGAGGAATTGTTAGACGAAATACCGACCCGTGACCTTCTTTAGATTCAATATTAATTTTTCCATTCACACGCTCGATATTAGATTTTACAACGTCCAAACCAACACCGCGACCTGATAAATCGCTGATTTTATCTGCCGTCGAAAAACCCGCAGCGAAAATAAACTTGAATACTTCTTCGTTCGATAAATTATCAGGATTAACCGTTTCAGGAACAATTTTCTTTTCAATTGCTTTGTGTAAAACCTTATCGCGATTAATACCGCCGCCATCATCCGAAATTTCGATGATAACGTTTCCGCCCATTTGTTTGGCCGCTACAGTTACCTTGGCTACTTCAGGCTTGTTATTCTTCTTACGAGTTTCGCGTTTTTCCACGCCATGATCCATAGCATTTCTAACCAAGTGAACCAAAGGGTCACCCAATAGTTCAAAAACGGTACGTTCGACTTCGGTTTCTTCACCTTTAAGTTCCAGATTTACTGGTTTATCTAAGTCCAAAGAAACATCGCGAACAATACGTTGAATTTTTAAAAATAATGATTTCAACGGGGTCATTCGAATACTTAGGGTTTTATCATAGAGCTCACGAACCGCTTTATCGATTTGATCCACAATAGCTGCTAATTCTGAATTATTTCCGTCACGAACAATATCATTTTGAACGATTTGATTTTTCAACACCACCAATTCGCCAACCGCATTTAATACATTATCCACACGTGTCGTATCTACTTTAATGATTTGATTTACGTTAGCTTTGGCCGACGATTTTGAAGCCGCTTCCTTTTTTGGCTCGGCGTTCGCAACAGCTGCTGGTTTTGAAGTCGCAGTTGCTGATGCAGGGTTCGGATTACTCGCCACAACTTTAAGCTCTGGCGTGGTTTCCGCTTTAGCTCCGGTTTGAGCTTTTTCATACTCTTCTAATACTTCGGATGGAAGCTCTGACATTAATTCCTGAAGCAAATCGTAATTTGTGTTATCAACTTCCTCAGCTTTTGCTGGCGTCACCGGCGCAACCTGAGGTGCAGAACTTGTCGTTAATGACGGCGTCGGCATTTCTTCGACGTGTGCCTTAGCGGGCGCCGGAGCTCCGTTACCTAAGCCTGCTAATACTTGGCTAATCTTACTTTCCAAAGCTGAAACGTCCCAGTTCGATTTGTCGTTGTCTCTTAGCATTTGAACGCGATTTTTAAATTCGTCACCCGATTTCAGTAGAATTGAAATCACTTCCGAATTCACGTACTCTGGAGAATTTCGCAAGACGCTGAGTAAATCCTCGACGTGATGGGCGAAATGTGAAAAATCTTGAAAACCAACTGCTGCAGCGCCACCCTTAATTGAATGGGCTACGCGGAATATTTGCGTAAGATGTTCTTTTTTATCATCATCATTTTCCAAACCCAACATATGCTCTTCATATGTTTCCAACAAGAATGAAATCTCATTTAAAAAATCGGTCTGTAGCTCTTCAAAAAACGAATTATCGTCAGACATATATCCTCACTCGATCGATGCATTTTCTTCGGCCTAATAATGATTTAAACTAGTACTGAAACTGAAAATTCTAGTTTTCTAGACCTACTGCCAAACTACTCTCGTATCGGCTTGAGACAGCCAAAACGACCTCAAAGAATCTTGACGAGTTTGGCCACTATATTCTTTCCTAGGGAAAATTTTAGCTTAAGTTTTACTCCCAAATTACGACTAGTTATTTGTACAGATGAAGGAGACCGCATGAGCGTATCTTTAGCTAAACCGGGACAGTACTTAACTTTCAAATTGAAAACTGAGTTTTATGGCGTAGCCATTGAAAACGTTCGCGAAATTAACCGCGTGGGTGAAATCACGCCGGTTCCAAAAACGCCGCACTTTATTAAAGGTGTGATGAATTTACGTGGTAAAATCATTCCCGTTGTAAATTTACGTGAGCGTTTCGGTTTAACAGCTGAAGCCTATACACGCGATACATGTATCATTGTAATTGATACTCCTAATAATCAAATTGGTCTGATTGTCGACTCTGTAAAAGAGGTCGTAACTTTAGAGAGCAAACATATCGAAGCGTCACCATCGCTTGGTGAATCTAAAGCTACTGATTTTATTACGGGTATGGGTAAATACGATGAAAAGGTCATTATCCTCGTAGACATCGTATCTGTATTTACTGATGGTCAACTTGTTAGTCTAGAAAAATTAACTCAGTCTAAAGCAGAAGCTGCTTAGTCTAAAGCAGTAACTGCTTGGCTGCTTTTGCAATATGATCGGCGCTTAGACCGTGCTTTTGATATAACTCTTCAGCCGTATAAGCGCTTTGCCCGAACTTTCCATCAACCGCTAAATGAATCGTACGATTTTCAATTCTGTTTTCATTCCAGAATGCTTGAATCGCTTGTCCTAGTCCGCCAATTTTTTGGTGATCTTCGACAACTACTACATGACCATTTGATTTCTTCAACGTCGCCGCATAGAAATCTTTTTGGAATGAGTTAAGATGAGATTGATTTACAACAACGGCACCAATTCCGTCTTTTTCTAGCTTAACGGCAGCTGAAACAGCTGACTGGACCGTTGAACCAGACGCTACGATAACGACAGTCTTACTTTTTACATTTTCAGAAACAACCTGAGGCACTCCTAGTTTGAATGAAGTCGCTCCGTAATTTTTCGGGAAGTTTTCACGGCCCAAAAAGAAAATTTTCGATCGTGGTGCATGACCTTTTTGACAATCCGTCGGGAACGACTCAATGGCCTGCTTAACAAGCTCATGAGCTTCTTCGCTACATGAAAGATTATAAACATCTACGTACGGAATAGAGGCTAACATGGAAACGTAACTCAGTGCTTGGTGAGACGCGCCGTCAGCCGCATCTTGGAAACCTGTGTGCGAGAATATACCAATGATTGGTGCTTCCGATAACGACGCCATTGTTAGCGGTAACGCACCTTTTGTAACACCAAATTGCGCAAAGGTATCTACCACAGGAATATAGCCAAGTTTAGATAAGCCCGCTGCTGCTGAGACCATGTTACTTTCCGCAACGCCCACGTCGAATGAAGCCTCGGGAAACTCTTTACGGAAATCCGCAACACCAGTTGAACCTGGTAAATCCGATGTTACCGATAAAACAGGAAGGCCTGCTTTTCGACACTGAATCATTGCGCTCGCAACACCCTTTTGGATTTTTTCACCGGAATCTTTTTTTCCGCTGGCAATAATTTTATTCTCTAGTTCGATGAGCTCAGCAATCCAAACATCAAATTCTTTTGGATATGCCTTACCATCGTAAATTTCTGAAACAAACGCCTGTAATTCTTTTGGACTTTTCAGTGGAAAACCATGACCACCCGAACTGCTTTCGGCGGTTTTCTTGGTTCCGATACCTTTTACTGTTTTCGCATGAATCGCTACCGGTACATTTGGATTCTTCTGAGCTCTTTCAAGCGCCGTGTGAACCGCTTCGTAACACGCCTTCAGATCATTACCTTTTTCTAATTGAATGACGTCCCAACCTAGCGTTTTCAAAGATTCAAATGTTGGCGCCATAGAGAAACTGTCTTTATCGATACGACCACTTAGTTTTGTATTATTATCACTGATGATTAAAACATACGGAGCTAATAAACCTTTAGCCGCTAAACCGGGAACGCTGGCCATCGCTTCACGCGCTTCCCCTTCCATGCACGCACCATCAGAAATCGCGCAAATGGTTGTTCGCATTGTCTTAGATAGTTTTTCACCCATGGCTAAACCAAGAGTCTGTGGAAACGCAGATCCTAATGGACCGTTACTCAAAAACACGCCTTCACCAAATAAATGAACTTCACCATGACCAGTTAATGGTGACGTGATTGAGCGGAATTGTTTTAAGCTGTTAACTTGCAAATTTGCTAACTCATAGTTTGCTTTCAATGCATACAGTCCGTTTTCACAGTGACCCGCATCGTTTACGAAATGAAATTGATCGTGCCAGTTTTTTCCAGCCTTCGTTGATTTGCTAAACATCAAACCATGAGTGGCACTCATCAATTCTGCAAAAGCGGCAGGACCACCGTAATGAGAGGCTGCGCCCCCTAGTACTGCATTCATATCCATTAATGCGACCAAAGCGCGAGTCGCTTTTGGATCTGGTAACTCGACTTGAGTCCCGTCAGTAAGTGAGATCTTTTCACTGAATTTAAGATTTTTGCCGGGATTGTTGAACAGTTTATTATTAATTTTTATAGGTTCCATAATCTAAATCCTTTGTTACCAGACCATGGTCTATAGATGACCTAAAAAAAATGAATTCTCAAGGATTTTGTTCTTAGCCATAGCTTGCAAACTAACACTTTTGTAATAACCTTATTCCACGACTTTGGGTCAGGGAGGGTGAGGGATCTCACAGACTTTAGGTTGCTTAAGAAACCAAACCACTATGGAAGGGGTACAAATGAAAAAGTTATTATTAATGCTAGTTGCCGGTCTAGGTCTGCAGGTAAATGCAGCTCAATTCGATCCGTTACTGCAACCATTCTTGAATCGCTCTCAAGATACACGCATCGTACGCGTTATCCTGACGTTCAAAGATCAGAATCCAGCAACACGTAATGTGGTTGCGCCTATTCGATCGGCACAGGCACGTGCTCAAGTTCAAAACATGTTAATGCAAAATTCTAAAGCGAGCCAAGCTCAGTTTGCTCAAACATTAAATATGTGGAGCCGTTCAGGTGTAACTAATCAGCATTATTCACTTTGGATTATCAACGGTATGATCTTGGATCTTCCTGTTAAAGATTTAAGTCGTTTAGCAACTGAACCTTCTATCCTTTACGTTCACGCTAATTCAAACATGCAATTGATTGCTCCAATGGGTGGCCGCTTGCTGGCTCCGTCACAAATGCGTGAAGAACCGCAATTGACGTACGGTTTACAAAAAATCAACATCCCACAACTAAGAGCAGCGAAACCAGATTTAACTGGTAAAGCGGTTCGCGTAGGTGTGGTTGATACGGGTATCGATGGAACTCACCCTGATTTAGCCAACAAAGTTATCGCATTCGGTGACTTCGTTAATAAAAAGACAACTGCGTATGATGATCAAGGTCACGGTACACACGTATCTGGAACAATCGGCGGTGGCGCTGCTTCTGGAACAGGAATCGGCGTGGCTCCTGAAGTTCGCTTCATCGGCGCTAAATTCCTAGATAAAAACGGTAGCGGTACATTTGCAAACGCAATCCTAGCTATGCAATGGGTTGTAGATCCAGATGGTAAACCAGAAACTGATGACGGTGCGATGATCGTAAGCAATTCATGGGGTGGCGGCGCTCCTTCAGCAAGTGAAGATCCAGCTAACAATGCTCTTTGCCAAGCCGTTAACTCTTGGGTGAAATTAGGCGTAGCTCCTGTATTCGCAGCGGGTAACTCTGGTCCTGGCGCTAAAACTGTTGGTTTACCTGGCGGTTGTCCAGCAGCTCTAACTGTTGGCGCATCTGATGCGGCTGATAAAATTGCAAGCTTCAGCTCACGCGGACCTGCTCTTTGGAAAACTGGTAGCTTCGTAAAACCAGAAATCGTGGCTCCGGGTGTGAAAATTAAATCTAGCATGCCAGGTAACAAATACGCTGAGCTTTCTGGGACTTCAATGGCAACTCCGCACGTAGCGGGCGTTGTAGCGTTAATGTACCAACTGCAACCGAAAATTTCTGCTGAACAATTAGTAAACGTTCTTAAATCATCAGCAACAAAAATTGGACAAGATCCAAACACGTTTGGTGCTGGTCGCATGGATGCTTTAAAAGCAGCTCAGTCATTGGGCTTATCAACTCGTCGTTTCTAGTTCCTTAAGAAACTAATTACGCACAAGGCGACTCATTGCGAGTCGCCTTTTTTTTTACTACACTCCGTCCATGATTCAGCTGTTTTCACCAAAACCAATCCCTAAAGTCGAACTTCACAGACACTTAGACTGCTCGTGGCGCTACTCGACGCTGGTAGAACTCGCAAAGAATTTTAAACTGATTGATTCTACCGAGTACGCCGAAGTTGAAAGCAAACTTTTAGTCACATCACCAATGACGGATCTTGGCTCGGTTTTAAAAAAATTCACTCGCGCACAACAGCTTTTAAAAAATGAAGACATTCTAACTCGCTTAACATTCGAAACACTAGAAGATGCCTACAATGACGGTATTCGAATTTTGGAACTACGTTATTCATTGAACTTCATTCAAGAAGGCAGTGGCCTATCGTACGACAGAATCCACTCGGCTTTATTGAAAGGGATCGAGCAGGCGCAAAAAAAATATCCCATAGCAACGGGTTTAATTTCAATCTTCCAGCGCGATCAAGCCAAAGAACAGCTACAAAAGATTTTAGATTTCACGATTCAAAACAAAAGCGTGTTTATTGGCGCTGACCTTGCGGATAACGAGGCTGCCGCAGATCCAAATAGCTTTAAATGGCTATTTGATAAACTCTATGAAGCGGGTGTACCGATCACTATTCATTCTGGCGAAACTCCGGACACAGGTGCTCCTCAGCGCGTGAAAGATGCCGTTGAGATCTTACACGCTACCCGCATCGGCCACGGAATTCAAATTTTCCAAAATCAATCTGCGATTGATTTCGTAAAAACTAACAATATTCATCTTGAAATTTGTCCGATCAGCAATGCGCTCACCCAAGCGTTTGCTAATCGTAAAAACCACCCTTTTTTTGATTTATATAAAGCCGGTGTTTCTGTATCTATTAACTCTGACGATCCGGGAATTTTTAATACATATCTAAGCGACGACTACAGTTACTTAATCCAAAACTTCGGTTTAACGACTGATGATTTTGCAAAAATAAACAAGCTGGCTTATGACGCCTCTTTCATCTCGGCAGCCGAGAAAAAAAGAGTCATGCCCAATCTTTAATGGAGACGACATATGAACGAATTATTTCCTGAAATTAAACCATTTAATTCAGGCTTTTTAAAAGTATCTGATATACATACGATTTATTTCGAAGAGTGCGGCAATCCAAATGGAACACCGATTGTTTTTCTTCACGGAGGCCCAGGCGGCGGCATTTCCGAAGACCATCGCCGTTTTTATGACCCTAAAACATATCGTATAGTTCTATTTGATCAACGTGGCTGCGGCAAAAGCACACCATTTGCTGAGCTTAAGGAAAATACGACTTGGGATTTAGTATCCGATATCGAGAAAATCAGAACTCACCTAAAAATTGATAAGTGGCATGTATTTGGTGGTAGCTGGGGATCAACATTAGCACTGGCCTACGGGATCAAACATCCTAAACAGTGTTTAGGATTCATCCTACGTGGTATCTTTTTATGTCGTCCATGGGAAATCGACTGGTTCTATCAGCGTGGAGCTTCGCTATTGTTTCCAGATTTATTTGAAGAATACGAACAACAAATTCCTGAAAATCAACGCGGCACAATGGTTAAGAGCTATTACCAACAGTTGATCGGAACAGATAAAGAAAAGCAATTACAAGCGGCAAAACGATGGAGTATCTGGGAAGCCTCAACATCGAAGCTAAAACAAGATAAAAATTTTATCGATGAATATGAAGAACCAGAAAAAGCACTCCCATTTGCGCGAATCGAATGCCACTACTTCATGAACAACGCATTCTTTGATACAGATAACTTCCTTTTAGAAAACGTAAAAAACATTTCGCATTTACCATGCGTGATCGTTCAAGGTCGTTACGATGTCGTTTGCCCAGCCAAAAGCGCGTGGGAGCTACACAAAAACTGGCCAGGCTCTAAACTGATACTCGTTCCAGACGCCGGTCATTCCGTCAGTGAACCGGGCATTCGTCATGAACTGATATCTGCAACCGAGGCCTTCAAAAAACTGTAACTCGAATTCATTTTTTTAACTGGCGAGCGACACTTGGGCTCGCCCACTTTACTGTTCTATTGCCAATTCCGGCCCCATAAATAACTTTTATGCATCGTTGAAGATTAATCGTCTTGTCGATTTGCTCTATTTATTTGTAGAAGCTTCACCAGGGGTCTCCAACACGAAGTTGGAAAAAGAGAGAGGGAAACGTGGTTACGAAAAGTAAGTCTATCTTACCAGTGATAGCTTCTTTAGTTATGGTTGCATGTGGACCATCACCTGAACTAGGTGATGTTATGGAGTCCAATGACCAAGCAATCACAGGAATCATTGGGGGCAAAGAAGTTGCCCCCAATGATTCGCCTGCACAAACTACCGTCGTACTATATGATACTGCGGCAAAAAATGTGGCGTGCACAGGGTCTTTGATTGGTAACAATTTAGTCTTAACCGCAGCTCATTGCTTGCAACGAGACCCCACTAAAATCCTGGTAATATTCTCTACCAATCTTCAAACCGCGAATATGGAAATGGCTCGATCTGTCGTTGGGGCCATGATCCATAACTCATGGCTGTCTAAGCGCGCGCTCGCAAAAGACACTGGCGATATTGCTTTGGTAAAATACCAAGGAACAACCCCAGCAGGCTATAAGGCAGCAACGATTCTACCCAGTGCCGCCGCCTTACGAGACTACTCAACAATAATCATTGCTGGCTATGGAATGACCGATGCAACAAAACGAACCGGCTCAGGAACATTACGGCAAGCCGCCACCACGATCGCCAATAACAAATTTTCGAGTTCAGAAATTATGGTCGAACAGCGCACTGGTCGAGGCGCTTGTCACGGGGATTCAGGCGGACCCGCCTTTTTGTATTCGAACGGGGTCTATTATTTGTGGGGTATCACGTCCCGAGGGTACGCAGACGCCAAGAACGAGTGTAGATCATTTAGCCTCTACACAAACATCCTGTACTACATGAAGTGGCTTCAAGAAACGGCGCGCGCGCTCATGCTAAAGAATCAATTCAATTTTACTTTTTCTTAGTTACTAAAATGCTGGAACTAATCACACGAGCTAGTTCCGGCGGATTATCAAACAACACCCGATGACCAGCCGAAGGGATCATTTTGATTCCAATATCTGGATTTTCTTTCAGCAGAGCACGATTTAATTCAATAAATTTCTTATCCTTGTCGCCAACCACCATAGTTATTTTTTTTGGATATTTGCGAATCAACAATCGCTTATCGGTTTGTTTAGCTAGGGACCAATTTACCAAAGCTTTCGCCAGTAGGTCGCGCCGATAGAAGCCACTTTCACGTTGTGGCTCGTTTACGCTTCCATTGAAAACTTCTTGTTCATTCCACTTCACAACGACTTCATTCCAATCATGATTCAAAAATAATTCTGACCAGAATTGATCACGCGAATCACGTTCCATAAGCTCTTCAAGCTGGGACGATCGAAAACCAGGGTTCGTTGATACGCAAATCATACGCTCAAACAACTCAGGTTTCTTTTCAAAGATATGCAATGCCAGACGCCCGCCCAAAGAATATCCGACTAAAATTTTTCTTGGATTTGATGTTGTACTTTCAATTGTATTTACAAATTCAGTAGCGACTTTATCAAACGTATTTTTAGGTGATAGATTAGGACGATTGAAATAATCAATAGGATGGAACATAGGAACAATGTCTGTTCCAGACAAATCTACTTTTATGCGCGCGATGACTTGGTCCCAATCTGCCGGCAATCCCAAGAATCCGTGCAAAAAAATTAGATCAACTTTTGACATATTTATCCCACTCGTTCCAGAAGAGATCTGTTTGCTCTTCTTCCGGATTTACTTCGATGATTCTTTGAACGCCCGAAGTTACTGTTTGTGGAATTTCTGTCCAATTTTCATATTTCCATCCCCACATATCAGCCCAAGATTTAAATTGAATTTGGTGACGGTTAAGGAAAATATTTTTATTAAATATACGTTTAAAGATCATCCCACCTTTGTTGTTTATCACAACGATATTGATGTCTTCCGCATCCAACTGATTCGTAATCCACAATGATGGCAAATCGTACATCGCAGTCAAATCACCTACGATCGCCCAATTACCTTCGCCTTTTTGCGACCAACCCAAGAAAGTTGATAACTGTCCATCGATACCATTGGCACCACGATTACCAACTACATTTTTTGGAATTAAATCTTCGTCAGCAGCCAAGTCCCACATGCGTACAGGCAAACTATTTCCTAAATACACGCGTTTATCTTTCATCAAACGCGAGAGCGCGTGAATCATAGCCGGTTCGGATTTTGGATATTTTTGAAAAAGTCTTAGCAACTCACCACGATTTTTTTTGTCTTTGTTCTGATATTCGTTGGGCTCAATTTTTACGGGATCAATATACACGCGACTTAAATCATCGATATCTGTATAGTGAGTAATTTCACGACTCACACCTGTAAAGTGATTAAAGCCAATAGACAATACTGGCAAATCTTTACGCTTGTCTTCTAAATCGCGCCATGTGCGACATGTTGGAACGCCACCGATACGCAAAACGGCGTTACAGATTTTATTATCCAAAAGATAATTCACCATCATTTCGCCTGATTGAATCATCAAGTCTTTGATTTCGGGATGGTTCTTAATTCCCGAAATGCCTTCGGCATAAATCGGGGCTTTTAAAAGCTTAAGAAACGTCAGCACCGATTGCTTTGATTTTTCAGGTAACGTACTTAAAATTACGATCGGTCTCTGCGCTTCACAAAATTTTTGAATCTCGTCCACCATATTCAGGGGGAAGGTCTCTGGGAATTTAATTCGCTCTTCTGTCAACGGCGCATGCAGTTCAATCGCTTCTTGATCAATTAGTGGCTCGGTAAAACAAATATTTACATGAATCGGCTTGCGCCAGCTTAAACCCTTCAAAGAAAAGTGCGTGTTTTCTTCATCTAAATCAAAACAGGCTTCAATGTAATAAGAAAATAAGCCGACTTGTTCAATCGTTTGCGGAGACCCTGTCCCACGATAGGATTTGGGTCTGTCTGCAGAAATAATCACTAAAGGTAAACTCGAATACGTAGCTTCAACGGCGGCTGGCAAAATTTCAGCGACGGCAGTTCCACTGGTCGTAACTACGGCCACCGGTCTGCGCGTAGATGCGATTCTGCCCAAAGCAAAAAAGGCCGCACTACGTTCTTCAAAGAAATGATAAATCTTTATGAATGGATTTTTATAAAATGTTTCAATTAATGGCGAATTACGAGCTCCGGCACAAATGCAAAACTCTCTGACCCCAGTCTTCAACAAGAGGTGAATGACTTCAGCTGATAATTTCATGTTGGTCATTTATTAATCCTGAAAAAATATTCTCTTCACAGAATCAATCTTTTTCAAGATTTCTGCAAATTCTTTTTCAAGTACACTTTCCTGAACAACTCCGCAACCAGCAAATACTTTCACTTTCTGGTCATTCCAGTCCCACTTACGAATTGCGACAAGCAATAATGCAAAATCCTTTGTTTCTATGCCCCAAGGTGCGCCAAAAAAATCGCGTTCAGCTTGCAAAGGATACTGACTGAATTTTCTAAAGTAAGCATTGCGCGGATAGATACCTAAAGCCGGCGTTGGATGCAGTTTTCTAATCAAGTCATCGTTTGAAAGTGCCTGATTAAGCTTCACATGGATGTTGGTCTGCAAATGATTTAGTGCGGGAAACTCTACAACTTTAGTTTCTGCAACGTGCACGGAACCAAGTGACGTTAAGACATGAACGATATCATCGATAACAAATTGATGTTCTTTTCGCTCTTTCGGATCATTCAAAAACTGGGTCGAGGGCACATCCTTGCCCGATGTCCCCGCAAGCGCCATTGTCTGCAGCTCGGAGCCTACTTTTTCAAACAAAATTTCAGGGGTCGCCCCCATGAAGCCTTGGCTCTGAGTCCATTCTCCATAGGCGAATAAATGCTCGGGCGTTTTCATTAGTTTTTCAAGTAGGTGTAGTTTTTGGTCGTCGGAAAGAGCCGATTGCAGAGTCCCTTCTTGTAGAGCAATCGGAACTACTTTCTTCACCTCGCCCGCCTTAAACGCGTCCTGTGCAAGTTCAAAGGATCTAGAGAACAAGGCCTTATCAACGGGTTGCCAATTGATGATAATTTTTTCTCGATGAGTGTGAGCGCTCAGTACGGCGCTCTCTAAAACAGATTTAAACTCATCTTGACTCATATCCCATTGATTTTTATAGGTTTTACGAAAGATTCTCGAGGATAGGTAGTCCGTCCTAATCGTAGCAATCGCACCTGTATCCACATCTAATACGGGTTCAGAAAGAAGCGTCCACTTCCCATGCTTACGGACAAAAGCGCCCTGTTTTAAAAAGTTTGTAAATCGATTTATTTCTATGCTAGATTGCCTTTTCACAAGACTATAACTAAATACAGTCGTTCCAAATGGGATGATGCTAAACTCAAAGAATTATGTCACCAGAAAAACATGTTATTGAAATTCAGACGGGTTCAAAGAAAATAAAAGTCGGCGACGGCTCTTTCACGGTTATGGCAGGTCCTTGCTCAATCGAAAGCTACCAACAGTTTCTGTCGACAGCTAAGACTGTAATTGCAAATGGCGCGACCCTACTTCGCGGTGGTGTTTGGAAACTGCGCACATCATCAAAATCATTTCAAGGGTTAGGCAACGAAGCTTTAGATATTGTTCAAAAAGTAACTAAAGAACTGGACACAGGCATCACGATCGAAGTGACTGATCCACGTCAAATCGAAGAGTTGTATTCCATGGTGTCTATGTTCCAAGTCGGTTCACGCAATATGCACAACTATGCATTGTTGAAAGAGCTAGCGAAACAAGACAAGCCTGTGCTTTTAAAACGTGGTTTTGCGGCTCTTGTTAGCGAATGGATAAATGCCGCTGAATACGTTAACCAAGAAGGCAAACCAAAAGTCATCTTGTGTGAACGTGGCATTCGCACGTTCGAAACATCGACGCGAAATACTCTAGATTTAAACTCTGCCATCTATGCGAAGAAAAACACTCCCTATCCAGTTATTATCGATCCGTCACACGGTGTAGGTATCAGTAATTTAGTGCCTGATTTAGCTCTAGCAGCAACTGCGCTCGGTATTGATGGTTTGATTATGGAAGTTCATCCTAATCCAAAAGAAGCATTATCAGACGGCATGCAGGCTCTGACATTCGAAAATTTTGAACACTTAATGACTAAAACGACTAAAGTTCTTTCGGCTTTAGATCGCTCACTTCAGAGACTGTAATGACTACTACGACTAATGTTGACCCACAAAAAATTAAATCTATGTTTTCTAAAGTAGCCTCTGGCTATGATAAGGCTAATGATATTTTATCAGCCGGCATCCACCACTTATGGAGAAAGAAACTAGTAAAAATGAGTGGCGCTAAGACAGGTGATGCGGTTTTAGACTGCGCAACTGGTACTGGCGATTTAGCTATCGAATTCAAAAAAACAGTGGGCACACCTGGCCAAGTCATAGGCACTGACTTCTGCAAAGAAATGCTAGACTTTGCTCCGGCTAAAGCGGCTAAGTTAAATTTGCCAATCACATTTGAATTAGCAGATGTGACGGCTCTGTCCTATGCCAATAACTCATTTGATATCACTAGCATTTCTTTTGGTATCCGCAATGTCGCCGACCCGGTAAAGGGTATTTCAGAACTAGCGCGCGTGACAAAACCAGGTGGTAAAGTGTGCGTTTTAGAATTCGGTCAAATCGAAAATCCAGCACTCAACAAGGCTTACCAGTTCTATTCGACAAAAATTCTTCCTAAAATCGGTGGCACAATCACGGGTGAAACGGATGCGTATGAGTATCTACAAAACTCATCGGCACAGTTTCCATGTCGTCAAGATTTCGTGAAATTGATGAACCAAGCCGCTCAATTTTCACACGTAGAATGCGTTCCTGTCAGTTTTGGAATCGCTTATATCTATATCGCTACAAAAAGCACGGCCGCTCTTTAGTCTTGAAGACGGCTCGGTAAAACAAAATTCACTTAGATATCAAAGACAATTCCTTATAAAATATAACTATATAATTTTATAAGGAATTCTATGAAACAACGAACCACTCGTTTTATCGTTCTTTTTATTTTCATGTTTACTCAATTCGCTTTTGCTCAAGATAAAAAAGCAGGAACTCCGGCGGCGGACGTCGTAAAAAAGGAAGTTCAAAAAACTGAAAGCAAAAAAGCAGAAACCTTAGATCTTGATCCCGAGAATGTGGAGACTCAGTTTCTAAATTCTTTAGATTATCCCGAATTACAAGTCGTACCGCGTGCGAGTGAACGTATCCAGATGGATGGGGGTACGGAATCGAACAATGGATATATGATGTTTTGGCCGTTTCTGGCTTCATCAGGTACCACAATGATTGTCGCCTTAATGAGTAAGAATAAGTTTAAAGCAGGCAAAGAAGAGGACGAGTCGTTCCGCCGCGACGCTGATTTCAAAGTCAATGCGGCGGCTGGTCTATCTGCAGCGTGGTTTGGTTTAACCTATTTTGTGTCGGCATCTGAACCTTACAACTCGGCATTACAGAAAATCAACTCAATAAAAGGCCGTGACAAAAAATCACTTTTACTGCGTGAACGTTTAGCTGAAGAAGCCATGCAAAAACCCGCTGAGCTAGTAAAAATGTTAGCCTATGCTTCGACACTTACTAATATTGTAGCAGCAGCAGGATTAATGGATGTTGTAAGCACCGACTACAATATGTACGCAAGCGTTGCGATCCTAACAGCCTTCCTTCCCCTTATTTTTAAAAATAAATATGTCGAAAACTATGAAAAACAACTAGAGTATAAACGAAAAATCTATGCTCCGGTTGTTTACACGGACATGTACAAAGCTAACTCTTACGCAGAATGGTCTCCTCGTTTAGTATTACAATGGAATTACTAGTATGAGTAAAACGACTGGTGCCTTAATCGCCATTCTTTTTTCATTCGGTTTATCGCATGCAGCCCCGGATGATGGCCTACTCTACGATAAGCTAAATGATCCTCGCTTTTGTGATACCGCCGATGAGTTTAAAAATACGTACCAATTTCTAATTAAGCAAAACGATCTTGGATTTACTGAACCTCAAGCCATTAAAGGCGCACTCAAAGTCGCCAAAAACTGCACAGGGGCTTACGAGCGTTTTTCCCAAGTATTCCGTGTTTTACAAAAATCCGGCGTAGACATGAAGAAAACGTTTCAAGTTGCACTGGAATACTCTGGTTTTGATAACGAACGCGCAAAGAACTTCTATGTCCTGTTCCAAAAACTATTTTTAGAAAACTATTTAGATATCGATTTCAGCACGGCCTATCGCATTTCTCATGAGCTGTCGAAAGATTACAAAGGCGATCCTGCAAAGCTACGCGATGATTTTGTAAAAATAGTTAAATATTGTACTGATGAAAAAGAATTTAGCTTAGGCAAACCGTTGTGCATGGATTTAGCGTTACGACTAACTAAGTACACAGAGTTATATCCTAATGGCCTGTACGATGAGTTTAGAAAATTCATGGTCTATATTCAAACGAACAAACACTTGGGTTTCAATTTAAGGGAAGCGTTGAATTTATCTGTTCGCGTTCTATCGAAAGGCCCCAAAGCTTCTAGAAATTTCCGGCAGACAATTGATTTCGCTCTAAATAAAAGTGAGAAGCTGAACCTACCAGAACTTCAAGCATTTCAACTAGCATTGATTATTTCTGACTACTCATTCGACCCAACTAAAAAGAAACCGGAAGAAACCGCACTCAACGTGGATTCAAAACCGGACAAAAAAGATGATAAAAAACTTAAGTAAGTTCTTTTTAGTATTATTTACGCTGACTCTGACACTCGTTCAGGCTCAGCCCAAAGGCGCTGATTTAAAGCGCCTTTCATCCGTCGAACTGCAATGGGAAGATTCACCCGGTGCTTTTATGTACGAAGTGGAAGTTTTCAATTCTAAAAACAAGCGACTTAAAAAATTCGTTTCTAAAACTAGCCTGTTCAAATTTAAATCTACCTCGGGAAAAATTAAAATACGAGGACGGGTCCTAGATGCCTACGGCAAGAAGGGTCTATGGAGCGAAATAATAGAAACAACAGTTCCTCCTGACGATATTAAGTTTCCAGAAACTGACAGCAAACCTATTGAAGCTAAAGCTAGTAACTCGACACTAAAGGGAAAAGTAAAGCTGGAGTGGCCCGAAGGTATTCAAGCCAAACAATACGCAGTCAAAGTATACGATAAAGACAATAAGGTAGTTTTGGAAAAAACGGTGTCGACCCTATTTGTGAATTTTGATTTAGACATTGGAACCTACCAATACTCGGTCACTCCCATCGGTAACGACTTTATTTTAGGAAAAGAAATCATGTCTCCTAAGAAAATTGAAATCGGTTCTGCGCAATTACCGGACGAACGATTCGACATCGTACGTGGGCCTGGTAATAGTTTACAAATTAAAATGCCTAAAAAATCAGGTATAGAGATTTATGGTGAACTTGAATATTCGCACCATATGGCGGAAGACTGGACACCCGTTTTGGAATATAAACCATTTACGCAAGGTATATGGTCACCTGAAAAAAAACTAAAGCCGGGCCGCTATCGTGTCGGCTTTTGGGTCAGACGCACCGGCTGGCTTGACTCTGCCAAATTCAATCATGAATTCGTAATCAAACCAACCGAAGCCGAAATCGCTGAATCTATCTCGCAGCCGTAATCATTAACATGCCTTCAGCATCAATCGTGATATTGACGTTCTTAAGTTCATTGCCCGCGAATTTATTTTGCTGCAATAGAGTTGGTAAGTGCACTGACTGGCCCGAAAGGTTTTTAATTTTCACAACACCAGATAATTTCATTCCTGGCACTAGAACACTTGCGCCTTCAATTGACAATTCATCTAGTTCCAAAATTTTCGCACCTTTAAATGCGCTTAGTACATTGGCTGCCTCTTTATAGAAGTCATCAGCCAATGTTACTTTTGGAATCGCTCCTGGACGCTGATCCACGATCTTAAATGCATTGCCGTCCACCACGAAACGGTCAGAGTAGAATTGCATAAAGAAATCAAATGCCGACTTGATAGGAGCAAAATATTGCGTTCGGTAGTCCTTACCAATGTTTAAGAAATGAACTAATGGTTCGCCGTTAAATGTTTCACGGTACAAGCGATCTAGTTTCAACACAACTGAACCCATCGCGCCTTCTAACTGAACAAAACTTTTCTCGATACCATCAGCCGACTTTTGTTTTTTAGTATTTGTGATTAGATCCGGTGCAATCAATGCTAATAGTTTTTCGTTGCCACCTACTTTTTGAGCCAGCTGAGCCAGCTTTGGCTGAAGTGCATTGTAGTTTACGATAACCATGTTTGTATTAAACATCGCTTTATTATCTTTTGGGCGTAAACCAAGCGCACCAAAAAGATCCGTTTGTTCCGGGTGACCATTCTTCGCTGCTGTTTCTGCTTGTGCTTTTTCAACTATAGTTACGTACTCTTGTCCTTTAGAATTAAAACCGATGGCGATCTGGCCACCTTGTTTATCTAAGGCTGTTTTTTCTGTAGTGACCATAACTAGAGGCAATCGTTCTTTTGCCATCCAGCCAACGATATCAGAACTTGGCGTGCTCATTAAGTCTTCACCATTTCCGATAACTCCAATCAACGATTCACCTTTTTTTGTTTTAGGTAATTTATTATTTAACGTCGCATAGACAGCTTCGATCGCAAATAGTCCATGACCTGCCGGCGCCGATCTTTCTTTTGTCAAAGCACCTGACTCACCGATCGTTGGAATGTGGAATTGAACCGTAGGACCAGAACGAACCTCGCCCTTTTGAACGGCTACCTCTGAAAGGGTTTGTCCATGCAGTAACGCGCTTGGCTTGCTCCATGTCGTTTCGATGCTTTGTTGAGTTTCATTACTTACTACGTCGTGGAAAATCACCTGTTTGTATTTATCTGACTGAGCCAATAATTGCAGGATTTGAAGTTCAGCGATGTTCAAAAGGTACATTTTTCCATCAATCGTAACTTCAGCGTGTAAATCTGTTCCTTTTGAACCGATTTTAATAGAACCTGTTTTGCCTAATTTTTCATAAACATCTTTTAAGAACTCAACCCGAACGATGCCAGAACCTGTTCCTGCCATTAGTTTTTTCACCCAGAATTTTACTTCTGGAGTCACCGCTTCGTACTCTGCTTTCTTAGCCACGATCGCTGCATATTCAGTTACAGGAACCGATTTCATCAGTGACTTGCTAGCAATGGCCGTAGGAACAACCATTGTTGTTTTACCAAGCGCTTGGGCTAAATTTTCATGATCCGCGATTACGATCACAGAGCTATTTTTTTTAGAACTTTTCGACTCTCCGTAAGCGCTCATCAATACTTGAAGGTATTTGAAGTTAATTTCATCAAGGCCTAACGATTCCTGAATTTTCTTTAAAGTAGAATCGCTAACCGTTCCTGCTGGCTGAGTTAATATTTTTGTGGTGACACTTAGATTGCCGTTTCCATAAACGTGAAGGCACTCTAATTTACCAGCTAAGGCTGTTTGGAACGCAAATACAGATATAATCGCAACACTAGATAATCGAACCATTTCCTACCTCTCTATGAAGGTTAAGATAATGTAAAATTGTAAATTTTCACCTGTATCGGTTTTTGACAGGTAAAAACGACAATGCTCTTTAAATCTAATTAAACGCGCTTATAAACTGAATTCTTCATCCTGTTCGATTTGGCTCAGTACCCAGTCGAATTGACCCAAGGTAACTTTTGTTCCACAAAATTCGCAAACCCCGCTCATTTCGATTTTAAGTTGGGCTCCGCACGATGGGCACAAATGAAAATCTTGGGTTTTAGCTGTCTTTTGGTTGTTATTGATCCCTTTAATAAAGGTCCAATACTCGGAAAACTGCACAGGTCGGCGTCTATTACCCCTAATGACTCTACCCTCTTTATCTAACGTATAGTCGATCATTTGAGCAAAAATACGGAAGGTAAAACTAGCGTAGTATTTATCTTTATACATAGCTATGGGTTCAAGTTTTTCCACTTTTGGATTTTCAATGTGATTTGTTTGACCGTTACGTTTAAAATCTTCGATCCAAAACATATGTGTGTGGAATAATGTATCGGTTTCAAAT
Organism: Bdellovibrionaceae bacterium UBA2351; assembly: GCA_002344565.1. Lineage (GTDB taxonomy): Bacteria > Bdellovibrionota > Bdellovibrionia > Bdellovibrionales > Bdellovibrionaceae > UBA2316. The sequence goes on from DDTZ01000113.1 coordinate 39,322, forward strand.
GGACGCGCCAAATTCCAGTTCTTCTGCGACCACGCTTTTTGAAGCTCAACAAAAATCTGCCCCGCACGCAGCTGCAAATGTTCATAACTATCTTTTAAAACCACATCATGAACAATTCTATTTTCAACCAGTGGATCTTTAATCGTCGGAAGATGCACTCCATAGTCGACTAAGCTCAAGGACGTCAGCTTGTTTTCTATCGATGTTGTTTCCTTGAGGATTTCTTTTGTAGATTGGATTTCGAAAACATACCAAAGGAATCGACCGTTCTGGTTAGATTGATTACAGCTACGACATACTCCCGAAATAGTTTCGGTGATTGGCGCTCCACAGTTGGGGCAGCTATGTGCCGTCATTTGCTCGGGCGGTTTAGAAAGAGCCTTTAAAGATTTTTTTAATTTCCAAATTTCTGAAATTTTATAGCGAGTGCTCTGATTCTTTGAATCGACTTCCGTATAGTTTGCACTAAACTTCACTTCAATCGTCATTTCATTTTTTTGTGCACTGATAGCAGCCCGTGAAATCGCACAATTACCGATAACCACACCATCGACACTTTTCAGCTTAGAGTCTTTCACTAAAAACTTAGAGTCAAAGAACGCCGATAGCGTTTCTAACTTATTGGCACCGCGATTTTCATGATACGTGTGGTACAACGAAAAAATAAAATCCTTAAATATCGGAAACGAAAAATTCGGATCTTGCTCTATTATTTTAGTTACGTAGTCCCGTGTGCGATTAAGCACCATTGGACGATAGGCTTCTGTTCCATACGAGGAATAGTAATCTTCATACTGACTATTGCGTCTGTAATATAAATACACAGCAACCGCGAAAATCAAAAGCATCGGAATACCCACCCGAGGATACCTAATCACCAGGCGCAAAATAAAATACAAAATATCAAATAGAAATCCAGCGTCCCCGCCACCGCCACCGCTGGAACGATAGCCGCCGCCAGAACTGCGCGACCCACCACCGTAGGAATCACCACCGCCAACACGCGCGTCCGCTTCTAATAAACATAGAAAAACAAAACCAAATACGTAGGAAAAACGATAGAGGTTTAACCACTTCATTCATCTTCTCCGCTGTAAGAGTGAACGATTTCATTTTCATCGTCTTCATTCGGCCATTTTTCGTGCCAGTAAACACCAAAACTACGGATCATGGATCCTACAGACTCGCTTAGATCCTTACCCGTAAATGCGACTTTAAAATCATTTGTAAAGGATTGATGTTCTTTTTCAGTCAGACGCTCTTTCACACCTTTATCACAAAGCAAGAGGCATTCATTTTCCCAGCGCGAATATACAACCAGCAATCCTGATCTTTGGCGCGTATTGTATACGCCCATGTTTTGAAATTCCCTCGCGGCGTAGTTTTTTAGATTTCTAATTTTCACTTTTTTGGGAATCAGAAATTTTACCAGACCGAGTCTCATGAACAGTATGTAACAAAGGCCGACCAGAAACAAAGATTCCATAGCCACGATTTCATACGCAAAGGACTCGTTCCACAACACTGTCGCAATCCAAAATATTTCCACAAGTAACAATGTGTAGAACCAAAAATAACTATAGTAAGACTGCGTACGTTTTTTAATTAGCACCACCAACTCCACTTGGGTTTTGGCTTCGAATTCTTCCACGCAACGAGTAATTATTTGTTTTGGATTCATATCTAAATTTGATCCGTCTTTGACCACAGCCAATGATCAAATAAAATGAATGAGGTCATCGCTTCAAGCACAGGAACGGCTCTAGGAACAATGCACGGATCATGACGACCCTGCTTGGCTACATCCAAGATTGATGACGTCGGTTTAAAAAACACGCGAAAACGAATAGTTTGCCCAGTCGAAATACCACCTTGAATACCGCCGTATTGGCTGATCTTCTGAGTCGAGTGAAATTCAGTTCCTGGTTTTTCAATGCTTGTAAAACCTTCTGCAAAATCAACCCCTAGAGTTGCTCCTAAGCTCATCGCCGCCGAGGCTAGATCAGCTTTCAATTTACGAAATACCGGTTGTCCCAACGAGGCCGGAGGATTTTTTACTAAAATTTCAGCGACACCGCCGTAGGATTCGCCATTAGCTTTTGCTAATTCTAGTTTTTGACCAATAAATGCAGTGTCACGATAAGGAAAACGTGCTGATAATTTATCAATATCTATACGGCTTGATTTTGTGGCCATACTATCATCACATAACCATTCACCAATTTGACTAACCCAACCTACTACTTCAGTTTTTGGGGACACTTTCTTTAAAGCCTGCTCGCACAATGCCCCGGCAATTACTCGTGATAGGGTTTCACGCCCAGAAGATCGTCCGCCGCCGCGATGATCGATATGACCAAACTTATCGTGCCAAACTTTTTCCGCGTGACCATGACGAGGTTGATTTTTAATTTGATCGTAATCTTCGCTGCGTGCATTTTGATTATAAATTAAACCGCAGATAGGTGTGCCCAAAGTTTTACCTTCAAAAATACCACTGACGATTTCTAGCTTATCAGATTCTTTTCGTGCCGACACCAAATCCGAGGTTCCTGGTTTACGACGATCTAGGAAATGTTGAACTTCATTAATATCAATTGGGACACCGGCAGGAAAACCATCAATCAGTGTACCCATTGCACGGCCGTGGCTTTCACCGAATGTATGCATTTGAATACGTCCGCCAAAACTATTTGCGCTCATCAAATTGACTCCAAAAAATTTGTTGGCCTCGTCCCTGCTCTTTAAACATTTCTAGACCAGAAAAATAAGGGATATTGTTTTCTTTAGCCAACTCTAGCCCCATTGAATTTCCACCATAGCTTAAATCGAAAACAGATTTAATAGTACAGTTTTTTGGCGTTTGAGTGAGCAAGCTGCGCGGAGCCGCCCAGATTAATATATCAATATCTTTAATTCCTTTGGGTAACTTGCCATCGCGAGATGCCACCAGGTGCACTTTTGGAACCTCGCTCTTAATTGCCGGTACCACACCGCCACCACCCCATAACACTATCGTCAATTTTTGAAGATCCTTTTTGAATACGTCAGCAGCGATTTGATTTAATGTTTTCGTTAGCCCCATCGTGTCCGTGTTAGCAATATGGGCAGCTCCTCGATTATCAATGTAGAGAGTGTTGACTGATTTAATTTTAATTTCATTTTTCGAGCGAGGATAATAGCGACGGTACGTCGCTTCTTTAAACGGTGACGTTATCGATGCCGCTCGCAATCCAATTTCTTCTAAAAAGTCCATAGCGTCATCAAACTCTTTTTCTTCAATCTTAATACGATAGTACGGCATACCGCGCTTCTTCATAAATTCATAATGAAGAACTGGGGAATAGCTGTGATGAATCGGATTTCCAATAACCGCAGCAAAATGATTCACTGGATCCGAAAATAAAAACGTATCTAGCAACGTCGGCTGATCTGGTATGGTTGAAAACCCATCATTTACAAAGTTCAGCACTTGCTTTGAAAGCATGAATTGCCTAAACCACTGCCAATCACTGTTCTTACTATCTTCATCACTTCGCGGAAATATCAAACGCCCCGTTGGGTTTTTACTATACCAGCTATACAGCTGCTTTAATTCCACAAATGACCGAATAATCGGAGAACATTTAACAATAGCTTTTGATTTTGTTTTAACTAAGCTTTCCAATGTTTTTATGTTTTCTGCTAGCTCTGACTTATGGCAGGAAACAATTAATTTTTTCTTTACGGCGACCGGAGCCGTCGAAGCAATGGAATCTAGAATTTCGGTAAGTTCGGCATCGACATCAATCGCGTAGAAGGAAGCCAGCAAATCTGTGAGCTCGTTTAAATCATGAATGTTGTCTTTCCTGAAAGACAGAATCATTTTAGATTTTTTACCGTATATTTCGACTAATCTATTAATTTCTTTGGCCGAAAAAAAATCGGTGCGAAATTCAACTGTGTCGTAGACTACACGACTATTTACGTTGTAAGGATTTAGCGTTAGAACGCCCTTACGCTTTTTTGTCGTCCTAAATAGGAATTCTTTAAATAAATTTTTCTCTTGAATTAAAATACCTTTTTTCGAAACCGTTTTGCTCTCTAACACTGACATACCCTCTGGCATGTCATAAATGAAATCCGCTTTCTCAAAATACTTTTTATTTCTCTTTTCAAAACGCGAAAGGTAATCATCCAAAGGACTCAATTTTGGATCGAGTGCTGGTCTATTCAAAAATATGCGTCCATCTGCATCCGTGGTTCGACGAACCCAAATACAAATTACGTCCTCGGGTAGATTTTCCAAATTAAAGCCTGCACCTAGGGAAACAATGACGTCTTTTTTATTTAGTATTAAACGAGCCGTTTCAACTTCTTTAGAACGAAAATAGTCTTCACCGAACGTTTCAAATATTTTGTAGACAGGATTTGCCAATTTTTCCGCAATGACAGAATCTAAATCGAAATACTGAAACTGAGGAAAGTAAATCTTAAGACGTTGCAGAAGCTCAGATTTACCAACGCCTCTATGACCAATAAGTACTATTTTAATTCCCGTCATCAATTAATCCTAAAATATCCCAAAACTGCGGGAAGCTTTTTCTAACGACGTGTTGATTACTTAGTTCAACACCAAAGCCGCCATAAGCGAATAAGGCGGCGGCAAAGGCCATACGGTGATCATTATCTGGATCAAATGAAAACTTCGTAGTTTTCAAATTGTTCCCACCTTCGATAATCATTCCATCTGGCAGCGGAGAGGCCCGCACCCCAGCTAGCGTGAGTAATTCATGAGTTTTTGCGATTCGATCTGACTCTTTGTTAACCAGATGAGGCGCTCCATGCAACTTATGAAGTCCCGGGCAAAAACTCAAAAACACAGACAAAACTGGAAATAAATCAGGGCAGCTTTTTATATTTAATTCTACAAACTTGGGAAGCTCTTGTTTGGCAATATGAAAGCCTTTACTATCAAGCTTATACGAGATACCCCAGTCTTTAAAGAAGTTTAGAAATTGAAAATCGGGTTGACCAAATTTGTTCACACACGGTTTGATTCGAAGCTCACCATAAAGCAAGGCAAAACAGGCCAGTGTAAACAAAGAACTCGCATCGACTTCGGCGTCCAATTTTTTAACCGTGACTCGCTGACTTTCTTCAATAAGAATTTGGCCCGAGTCGACTTTGAATTTCATTCCTAATCGCTGACATAGAGTTTGAGTTAGCTCGAGGAACGATTTTGAAGCTACGGTTTTACCCGTATCGATAGTAAATGGACGATCTAGATTCCAAGAATTAATCAGTATCGACGATGCAAATTGACTGCTTAGATCCGATTTAACTTTTACAGAGGAAGCGTCTTTCCAGCCCAAAGAATTTACGCTCAATCCATTTGGAATGGATGTCACTAAAGTACCTAGCTGTTCAAGCGCTTGATACAAATCGCGCTGCGGTCGGGACAACAGTTTTGCATGTGCCCGGACAATATAACGTCCAGGTTGACGGCTCAGGCGTCCAAGGAAAAATCTTAGCGATGTTCCCCCGGCACCAAGGTCAAATTCATACTGGCCTTGCTCTAGATCCCGCAGGGCTTGCTGCAAATACAGAACATCATCCGCTTCGGAGGTGAAATTCAATTTTAAATTTTTATAATGTGATTGGACGATCAGTAAGCGATTAACGATCGATTTTGAATCGTCAATAGAACCATTAAATTTAAACTCTGATGAGTTAAACTTTAACGTGTCTATGGCCACGACTTGGTCCAATCATTTGTTTTTGTCGTTGATATTCATTCACTATATCTTCAACGGTAACAGATTCAATTTTCAATTGTCCTGCTCTACTAGGAAAAACATAACGAACAAATTGATCCTCTTTCTTTTTATCTGCGGCAAGAGCCTTACTTACA
>DDTZ01000113.1:45586-52036 GCA_002344565.1 Bdellovibrionaceae bacterium UBA2351
TTCTGAGTCAAAGAAAACCGCCAAGTCCTTGTCGACTTTGTGACCACGACTTGAGGCCCACAAAAAATCGAAATAGATACCTAGCAAAACCGTAATACCATGATGAATCCCAAGTTTAGCTTCCCAAACATGAGCAATGGTGTGACCAAAGTTTAACACGTAACGAATTCCTTTTGTTTCAAAAGGATCTTTCTTCACGACGCTGTATTTCGCGTCGATAGCTTGAGGTAAATAAGAAAACAAATCGAGTGTACTTAGCTTTTCGTTTGCCACCTGCCGATAAAATTTAGACGAATGAATATAGGCGATTTTAATGAGCTCACCAAAACCTTCGACCGTTCGATCAATGGGTTGCCGCTCTAGTAATGATTTCACCAGAATAACTTTTTGAGCAGGATAGATGGTTCCTAGTTGATTCTTAATATCTTTGAAGTTGATCCCATTTTTTCCACCATGAGCGCTGTCCATTGCCGACAACCAGGTCGATGGCACAAGTACTAACGGCAAGCCGCGCTTTAGTATATGAGACAAAAAGCCACCGAAATCGCCTAATGTTCCACCACCGATAACGACCAGTTTAGTCTTCTTGTTTACCTCAAATTTTTTATTCTTGAAAATCAGATCTAGCGTCCGAGTCAAGGTCGCCATGGATTTTGTAGACTCAGCCCCTTCTAAATAAATCAAAAGGGAATTCGTTTTAAATTCAGAAATAGTCTTCTTAAGGCGTCTATCTACTAAAATAATATTATTTTCTAGAAACAACGGCGCAAGAGAGCGCACAGAGTCCTCGAATATAACTTCTGTGCTTTGATTAACCGAGCTAGAATAGACTTTATTTCTTTTCGTCACTTTGGAATTCTTGCTTAGCTTTTTTAAATGACTCTTTTAAAGTCCCCATGCTTTCTTGGAAACCAAGTTTGATTTGATCCCAAGCTTTGCCACTTGAATTTTGTAGGTTTTTAAAATCAGATTTTAATTCTGCTTTTCTTTTTTCTAGAAACTCAACTTGATCATTTATTTGTTTTTTTGATTCATCACTTGCCGTTTCTTTAGCTTTTTTGGCTTTAGCTTTGATATCAGCGATTTCTTTATCTAGGGCTGCCAATTGATCTTTAAACTCTTTTTGAATTTTATCTTTTTGTTCTTTAGAAAAATCAGAAACATCTTCAACTGTTTTATCTACTTTTTTTCCAATCTTTTCACCCGCACCTTCATTTGCAAAAACAGCAACTGAAAGCAACATTGATAACAAAATTACTAAAGATTTCATATGATTACTCCTGTTTAGAAGTAATCATATGATAGAATAGATAGGTCGTCTATTATTGCTTAGAGCGGCGCAAACCGCCAAATTCTTTTTCCATCTCGGAAAAGTCGACTTTATTGCCATTGAACAGCTGCCACGTAATATAAGACTGGTTTTTATCCTCTTCGTTCTTTGCAGCCTTAATTTGAGAATTCAATTGCTTTACAAAATCGGCGGTAATCGCCTTTCCAGAAAATGCATCGGAATAAAGCTGTTTATGCAGCTTAGAAATCTCTTTGTCTTTGGAATTGGCCTTGGTTAAACCTGGATTATGGCCACCCTTTAATGAAAGCATGAAATAAGACTTCTTCTGAGGCACTGACCGCCAGTGACTTAAAGCCCCCGACGCGATTGTCGCGCCGTCATGGGACCCTTGCAGATAATAGACTGTGGCATTCGTCGGGTACTGACGTTCGTCATACTGATTTTCCATATCTATCGAAATCCCTTGTTCTTTACAATCGTCAGCCCAATTCGTTTTGTCCTTAGCTAGCTCTTCAACGAAACCACGTGCACGATGATAATTGATTGTGAATTTATCCTTGGCAAAACCACCCAGCTCCTTGCAGTAGAATCGCGTAAGAACATTCTCGTCGGTAGCGCCTGGATGTTGAGCCGTATTGTATGGGTTTTGTTCTCTTAAAATATTATTATACGCACGATCGAACTCAGACGTGTTAATACCACCAGATTCAGGGAACAATTTTTTAAAGTAATTATCACGTATTAGTCGATAGCCACCATCACGGAAACCAGCCGTGCCCAATAAGTACATCACAACATACTTTTGCTTTTGGCTTTCACCATAAACCACCTCATCAAACGCATCTTTTTGTGCCTCCGATAGTGAATTTAAAATCAAATTATACTTTTCAACTCTATGAGTGTAGCGAGCTAAGTTTTCAACTTTCCCCAGAACACCTTCAACTACGATACTTTTTACATTTGCCTCAAAGCGGTTCGCATAAATAGTCGTTGGAATTGTACCGTAGCTAACACCATACACTGAAACTAGTTTAATGCCGTAGGCTTTACGTATTTCATCAATGTCATTTGCCGTTTTTAAAGACGAATACAGTTCGTGATTTGAGTACTCGTCCCAAGTTTCAGGGGCTGAGCATCCGACTCCCCGCTGATCAAAATGAATTTCATTAAAACCGCTTCCTAAAATATCGGGAAATGTATGCGTGTTCTGCCCCGGCCCGCCATCAACAAAAATGTACGACGGCAAATTTGGATCAAACTCCCTCTTAGTGAATGCATAAATTTTGATAGTTTTTGAAGGATCTGAATAATCAAACGGAACATCAATCCATTTTCCAAATTCTTTAGTATCGGCATCGTTAGTATTGGTAAATTTGTCGCAGAACGTGCGACCATTCATATACGTTTCTTTAGTTACTTTCTGAAGGATAGGTACGCCGACAGTAGCAGATTCTGGGGACACTTCAAAATTCTGTCCACACGACGCTAGCAAAACAGTACTAACTGATAATGCGAACAACCCCTTAATGTAACCCACCGAAACCTCCCCAGGCTTACGTTCCGGGTAAATTAGTCGATGGTGACGAAAATCGCAGCTCAAATTCTGGGGGCGGGTAATAATTCAAAGAGTGTCGCGAAATTTGACACTCTCTCTTTGGAGGAAAACCCCTGTGGTTGAAATGGGGATCTTCTCTTCTTTCTGGAACTTAGATTGTACTGGCGGCGGGGATCTTCCCTTTTGGAGGAGTCTTCTGTTTTTGAATGGGCGGCCTCCTTGCCTCGCACCCGGTTCGCTTCGCGAACAGTACCGCATCCTGCGGCGGGTGAGCCTTTCAAAAACAGAAGACTCCTCCAAAAGGGAAGACCGAGCTTGAAACGAAGTTCTAGAATGAAGAGAAGATCCCCATTTCAATCATTGCCCACGCCGCAGCCATTTTATTGGTGGTGCTTTCGTAGTTTCGGCTTTAAATTAGTTTTTTTCGAAACCTAATTCAGGCGGGTACCTGTCTATGATTTTCTTATCCTAATCTAAGATGTTATCTGTATGCTTCGGCGTGCATCGAAAAGCGTTCGATGTTTTTAGGAATTAAGCGAAGATTTTTTCTTCGCTTTTTGGATTGGTTTTTACTTAATTGTAATCGGTTGTGGTTTCAACAAACCGACGTTTCCTAGTTTTGATGGGAGGTCTTTTCCCATTTGGTCTTTTAGCCATGGGGCTATTGATAGGATTTTTTTTAGGTCGATTCCGGTTTTTACGCCCATGCTTTGGAACATGTAGAGGACATCTTCTGTCGCTACATTACCTGTTGCTGCTGGGGCATAGGGGCAGCCGCCTAGGCCTCCGATGCTGGAGTCAAATACTGATATTCCTTCGTTGTAGGCCGCTAGGATATTTGCCAGGGCTTGGCCTCGGGTATCGTGGAAATGGCCGGCGATGGCTTTGGCTGGGATTTTCTTTTTCATGTTTTTGAACATTCTTTGCACTTGACCTACGTGAGCCACGCCGATGGTGTCACCGATAGAGACTTCAAACGCGCCCATTTTATAGAGTCTATGAGCCAATTCGATAACTTTTTTTTCTGGGACGTCACCTTCAAATGGGCAGCCGAAGCATACGCTTAAATAGCCGCGCACTTTGATTTTGTGTTTCTTTGCTAATGCAAAAACTGGTTTGAAACGTTCAAAACTTTCTTCAATCGAACAATTGATATTACGTTGCGAGAACGATTCACTACAGCCGGCGAAGACGGCGACTTCTGTGGGTTTGAATTTGAGCGCTTCGTTCATGCCGCGCTCATTAGGAACTAAAACCGAATAGTGTGGTTTCTTGTTCCATTTATATAAACCGTCCAAGACTTCATCTGTCCCTTGCATTTGTGGAATTTTATCAAAGCGTACAAAAGCTCCCGCTTCAATCCTGTGAACACCCGCTTGGACTAAGCGTTTTCCTAGTTCTGTTTTTTGTGCCACGCTTAGGATTACTTTTTCGTTTTGTAACCCATCACGCAAGCCCACTTCCACTATTTTTACATTTTTAGACAAAGCCATATTGAACTCTTATGTTTCCTTAGCGGGTTCGATTTCTACGATCAGTGCGCCGTGGGCCACTTGATCTAATTCCTTGAAAGCCACTTTTTTGATTGTGCCATTCATGTTGGACTTCAGCGTGTATTCCATCTTCATCGCTTCCATCACTAGAACGCTATCACCAACTGCGACGGCATCCCCTTGCTTTTTAAATAGCTTCGTAATTTTTCCCGGCATCGGAGCTAAAATCATATTCGACTTACCAGCACCCGCTGACGATTTGCCACGACGACGACCGGTTTGTTCCGCATCGAATACGATAGTTTCACCATTTAGATGAATCCATATTTTATCTTCCACTCGTTCCGCAATCGCTTTATGAAGCTGATTATCTATTTTCTTTTCGAATTTCTGAATCACCACATTCTCCAGTGTTCGGCCCAAGGATTTTGATAGCCAGCTGAACCCATCGCTGCTTTAGGCGCGGCGGATTTACCCATTTGTTTTTTAATTTCGTCGACGAAAGAACTCATTTCAGTACTGCGAGTTGGCGGCTTCAATGGCTCAGAAAAATATTTGTTAATAAACTGAGTCGTCATCGTGCCCGCAATAAACTCGGGATGTGACAATATGGCTTTTAAATATGGAATATTTGTATGCACACCAAAGATCACCGACTGGTTTAACACTTCGATCATTTTCTGAATCGCGCGGGGACGTGATTCATCCCAAACGATGACCTTTGCAATCATTGGGTCATAAAAAGATGTAATCACATCACCCTCTTCAAAGCCGTATTCAAAGCGGCGTCCAGGTCCTTCTGGGAAATGAACATGACCTAGCTTACCCGTACTTGGCATTCCACCTTCGTATGAATTTTCGGCATACACGCGACATTCGATACTGTGACCTTGGAATGACTTGTACTGATCTTCAGAGAAAATGAAACTCTGGCAGGCATTTAAAATTTGCGCTTTTACTAAATCGATACCCAAAACCATTTCCGTTACGGGATGTTCAACCTGCAAACGTGTGTTGACTTCTAACAAGAAAAACTCACCGTCCTGGAATAAGAATTCAACGGTACCAGCGCTAGTGTACTTTGCCGTTTGAGCAATCAGCATAGCCGCTTCACCCATCTTCCGGCGTAATTCAGGCGTTAACGACGGCGATGTTGCTTCTTCTATAATTTTTTGATGACGACGCTGAACTGAACATTCACGTTCAAACAAATGGCGTACTTTACCAACCGAATCACCGAATACCTGAAATTCAATGTGTTTCGCACGATCTAGATATTTTTCCAAAAATACTTTTGATGAACCAAACGCAGATAAAGATTCACGCTGAGCTGATTCAATACGCTCGCGCGCTTCACCAGCGTTCGTGATTAGCTTCATACCGCGTCCACCGCCACCAGCAGCCGCTTTTACGATAACGGGATACCCGATACGCTGAGCTTCTTTAGATAACGTTTCAACTGTTTGATCGTCACCTTCGTAACCTGGCACTAACGGAATACCGCATTTTTTCGCTAGCTCTTTACAGTGAACTTTATCACCCAGCGAACGAATTGCATGTTCAGAAGGACCCACAAAGATCATTCCCGCGTCCACGCAGGCTTTAGCAAAGTCCGCATTCTCGCTTAAAAAACCAAAGCCAGGATGGATCGCATCCGCATTTTTTGCTTTAGCACCTTGGATGTTGGATTTAATATTTAGGTAACTTTCCGCCGGTGTTGAACCACCGATGCATACTTTGTGATCGGCCATTCTGTAGGCGCGGGAATTAATGTCGGCATCTGAATGCAGAAGAACCGTTTCAATTCCTAGCTCTTCACAGGCTTTAATAATTCGAACAGCCACTTCCCCGCGATTGGCAATCGCTAGGCGTTTAATGGCTAAATTAGATAAGTCAGTTTTTTTCAAAATTCTTCTCCCCTAGGCTTTCCAACTTGGTTTTCTGTTTTCTAGGAAACCTTTGATACCCTCTTGCCCTTCGTTAGATACGCGAAGTTCAGCAATCAAGCCCGTGGTTACATCTTTGTGTTGATTTGGATTTAAATTCGCTAGTTCACGCAGTAATTTTTTTGTACGTCGAACAGCCCCAGGGCCGTTGTCTTTGTACAAATG
>DDTZ01000123.1:0-10972 GCA_002344565.1 Bdellovibrionaceae bacterium UBA2351
CGAGCAGACTCCAGGGATGAGTCAGTTGTTCAAGCATCAGTCGCCGGAAACAAAATCAAAACGAATCACAACAATTGCGGACGGGATTGCAATTAAAAAACCGAGTCCCGAAATGCATAGTCAGTTCATTTCCAAATATGTCGATGATATCGTCACGGTTTCTGACGACGAGATTGCTGAGGCAATTGTATATCTAGTTGAACGGATGAAAACGGTCACTGAAGGCTCGGGGGCGACGGCGTTTGCTGCGTTAATGAAGCATAAGCTAGATTATGGTAAGAATGTTTGTGTCGTGTTATCAGGTGGAAATATCGATCTGAATATCGTATCTAAGGTGATCGAACGCGGGCAAATTACGCGCGGGCGTTTGGCCAAGATGTCCGTGGTTGTTGAAGATATGCCTGGTAATTTGCAGAAGCTCACCCAAATTATTGCAATGGAAAAAGCCAATATCCTTGAAGTAAACCATGATCGGCTAACCCACGGATTGTCTTTACGTGAAACTCGAATTGATTTCTTTTTAGAAACCAATAGTTTTGATCAAATTAAAAGAATTGAAGCTGGTATCGAAAAGATCGGCGGCAAAGTCCTGCACACTGCTTAACTAGTGATTATTGCGGGCGATTTTTTTCCCGGCAGAAATTTCAGATTTTAAGCTTGCCTCGTAGTCTTTGATTAAAATCTGTAAAACGGGTTTTTCAGGAATACCCAAGATTACTATCAGTTTTCCTAATATATTATGAGGCACTTTGGAAACGCCTCTTTCAAAAAGGGAAATGAACTGTGTCGAATCGTACCCAAGTTTCCTTGCCAATTCTAGCTGGGTCATTTTTTTGTCTTGTCTATAATTTCTAATTAGTAAGCCAAGCTCTCGATACGTTTCGTTCATAGAATTTCCCTTAGCGAAAAAGTACTACTATGCGTTCTTTGCTGCTTTCTTGCCCGAAGAGATTTCAGATTTTAAGTTTACTTCGTAAGCCTTCATCAAAGTGTCTAAAACTTTTTTTTCTGGAATGCCAAGAATAACAATCAATTGGCCTAAAACATTGTTTGGAACTTTTGAAAGTCCTCTTTCGAAAAGTGATACGAACTGTGTTGAATCGTATCCAAGTTTTTCTGCCAAGTTCAATTGAGTTAAGTCTTTCTTAACTCTGTATTCTCTAATTAGAGCGCCTAATTCACGGCGGATGTCTCTCATGTTTGTACCTCGAGTTGTGTGTTAATCTGAGAAGTTATATTCTGACATATTTGTATGCGTCAAGGGAAGTCGTTTTATCTTTAGATTGTTAATTTTATGGTGAGTGCCGTATTTTGTTTTATACTTTTTGTATCATTTGAAGACCTTCACAGAAATTTGAATTGTGCGGTAACTATGCGAAAGCTTAAGTTATTGTAAATAAATTCAACAAAAAAACTAATGTTATCTAAGTGATTTACCGATTAGCCTTGGGCCAAGCCCAAACTGGAGTGAATGTAATGGATACGGTTTCAAGGGACAGCGACTATTGGGAGACCTATACTCGAAATTTTTCGATTATCTCTCGAGGTCGACAAGAGCAAATTAAAAAATTAAAAGTTGGAATTGCGGGCTGTGGCTCGACGGGCGGTGCATTCGTAGATGGATTAATACGTTTAGGAGTCACCTACTATCATTTAACTGATAATGGTGCCTACGATCAGAGTAATTTAAATAGGCAAATGGTAGGTCGTAAAGACATTGGACGAAACAAAGCCGATGTCTATGGAGAAAGGATTTTAGATATAAATCCTCATGCGTCTGTAAAAATATGGCCGAATGGTCTTTCACTGACCAATTTAAACGATTTTCTCAGCGGAATCGACTTTCTTTTCGACGCGGTGGATGTCACGACGGCCGACGGAATGAAAATGAAGATCGCTCTTCACGAACAAGCAGCTGCGCTTAAAATTCCAACCGGCTCAGCGCTCGATTTAGGATACACTCAACGTATTCAAAGTTATAATTATCATTTAGGTGAGCCAGCGCTGCATGGCCGCCTCGAGCAGGCGAAAAGTAAGGCGCATCCCATTTCGTCATTAATGGCTGGCTTTATTGATTTGGAAGAAATCCCTCCTAGCTTCTCTGAGGAGCTCCTGCGTATGCTTACGGAGCCAGGTTCCGGTGCGTCTCAGATTGCTAGCGCCTGCTTTCTGCTCTCTAGTATAACTACTCCATATATTTTGCATTTTTTGGAGTATCACCGGCTGCCGCCACTTGTAGCTGTGGATATTAACAGTTTTTTTGCAACTCAAATGAACCAAGAAAAAATGCAAAAAGCACACGCGCACTGTTTGCCTTTGATAAAAGATATCTTAGCTAAGCTATAACAGCGAGGAAGGAACATGAATCATTCCAGTTTACGCTATTTGTTTTTACATTTTGGACCCGGCGGAAACGCTGATCTAGAGCGAAAATGGCTATCTGGTTATAATTCGAAGGTGGACTTTTGGGACCAACCGAAAGATGTTTCATCTTTTAGTGAGTTAGTTCATCGTTGTGCCGAGCGATATAGAGTGGGTGGTTATCATGGAATCATTGCTCACAGCTTTGGATGTGACCTGGCGTTAAAAATTGCAGATTTGCTTTCTGGTTCTCAACCAAAATTGATTCTCATTTCTCCTCTGAGGGATGTTCCGAAGGCTTTTGTAAGCTTAGCTCAACACCTTGCTGATGAGACCGTTTCGCAGGAAAGGACGCATCAGTTGAGATTGGCTTTAGAAAGCGTGCAGTCGGGGGGGGCCGCTTGGACGCTTTTACGCAGCTCGCGAAGGTGATCGGAGCGGACCCATTGTATTATCGCCGTTTTTGGGCGCAACCCCAAAAGTTGAAAGCGTTTGAAACCGTGGCGGTAGAGCTGACTCCGCTTGACGTGAAATGTTGGCAGACAATTTTGGTAGATCTAATTTTAAATTACCAAATGGCATTGAATGGTAAAAAAGCCCAAGTGTACATGGGCGCCAAAGATCCTTACTATGGATTAATTCGGGACGAAGAAACGTATTGGAAGAGCTCAGGAGCTGACGTTTCTCTTATTGAGAATGCCGGCCATTATCCTCACCTAGAAAGTGATTTATTTGGGCAGATTTTAGGAGACTCTTAGGTAATTCAATTAAGTTAAATTAATTTTATTTCCTTAGGTTTTGTTAAAATTTGACCGATATAGACTAAAGGTTGGGGAGTATGATTCAGTTTAATCCGGATCATTTTAGGCTATTTATCTTAGATTATGCCAAACAGCAAATCGAGGATCCGCTGGTTGGTAAGGTTCTCAACGATATTATAATTACAAAACAAATTAATTTCGGACGAGCGAGTGAAAACTATGTCACGTTAGATAAGCACGACATGATTGGAACGCATTATTTAATATATGATACTGCAAATGTATTTCAGCCGAAGCTAGTTGCCGGCATTCGATCTACATACCAAGCACGAGCACAGCAGCATCAAATGCGGACGCCGATTGAAGAGCTTCTGCCAACATTATCGGATGAATGTGTGAGTGCCTATGCTGACTACCATTCTAAGTATCCGCTTGCTGCTGATTGTGGTTCGTTAGTTGTCGATAATAGCTACACATTTAAAAATACAGGAATGAGGTTAGTCGATATTTGTTATGCCATGATATACATCCATATACGTCGCATGGGTTATAATAATATTTTAGGATGTACCAATGAACGATTTAGATCGTCACGTTGGCTAGAAAATATTGGTTCTTACCGTGGCGGATTGATGTTTACGCATCCAGTTGTTCCAGATCCGCATCTTTTAATCATGATTGAAAAATTTAATGTTCCCTATATCAAGTCCATTTGCACAGCTCACGAAAGTTTATTTAAAAATATTCAGGAGTTGGTTCCTAAAAATGCAGGCTATATCGATATTAACTCGGCAGTAAAAGAATTTATATTTGAGGATGATGCTAAAAATCAACTCAAACGGGTCGGCTAAAGGATAGGGTCTAAGCCTCTAACTAAATGAATTTGTCGTGCCTCTGCCTCTGGAAAGTTAAACGTGTAATCGCAGCGGATACCATTTGACGTATACTTCACTTCGTATTCTGGCATTGAGGGCGCTAAGTTTGATAGATAGGGAAACCAGCCAGCCAAGACCAAGCGATAGCGCAAAATTTTGTCGATACTTTTGCGCCTGAAATCAATATGCGAATGATTATCGTAATCGAGAAATGTTGTTACGCTGAAACGAGTGCGGTCTAAATCCAATTCCATGGTGAAATTGTTATCCAGATTCTTAAACGTACGTGCGACCACTTCGTAGCATTCAAAATAATTGCGGGCTTTTGCAAAGTCAGCGCGCATTTGCGGTGTCTGATCTAAGCTTAAAAACATTACGCAGGCTAATTGATCTAGATCATTTTGTTTGAATCCATGCTCAGCCAAAATATCTAAAAGATCCATGAAATAATTCAAACTAATTCTGTTGTTTAGGTCTGAGTATATAAGTGGAGAAATATTCAGCTTACGCATGATCATGTCGCTAAAATGCTGCCCATATTTAAGAGTTAAAAATTTAAAGATATGTGCCGATGATCGTAAGTAGCTAAATTGGTTTTGAGAGTATTTTTCTGGGATAGTCATATCGCCACCAAATAATACCGATCGTATGAAGTTCTTATCGTAGGTTCCTTCGAGAATAGTGTCTTCGTTTATATGTAGATATTGGCCTAACTGAGCTAATTGTGCTTTTTTGATCACGCGTGAGCGATTGCCCGACCACCAGTCTAAGAAAACCATTGGTGATAGGCCAAGGGCCTCTGAGGCTCTATTCAAAGGTATGCCTACGTCTTTAATAAACTCTCGTAGTTTTTTATCTTTGGAAGAATCCATCAATTTCCCTTAAAAAATTTAGAATATTTTCAACATGCGTGATTTTACTCAAATTGAGGATCTCGCCACGGTCCATTTGCATCACTGTTACGATAGTTTCAAAATTACTTTGAGACAAGCGTTTGCGACCAGCTTCGATCATTTTAACGTCTTTTAAGGCTAAGCCGGTGTTCGCTGCAATTTGTTCAGATGACATATTTAGAAGAAGCTTTTGCCGCTTCATATAGAGGCCAAAGAGACGTCCGAATTCGCGCTTATTAAATTGGTTTAAGGTCTCTAAATTCATTTAAGCCAAGATAGGGGAATAGATTATTTTCAGCAATTAAAATTATTTTTATTACTCGCAAAGAACTAAAAAGGAAGACAGGACGAATTAAAGTAAACACCTCGAATGGATGATTACTTTTTTGACAGGAAAATTCTATAGACCCAACACGAATTAGGCGGCTATTGGTGGGGCTTCGGATGGTGCCTTTTCTAAGGTTCTAGGGTCAAATAGAGTCGGCACCAAATGGTGATTTTGGTGATAATAAAGGCCAAATGCAATTGCATTTATAAACCTATAGAAGCGCCCATTTAAATTCTGAACTTCTGTGCCTTGAGTAGATGGGCGATGTGTTGAGTAGTTAAACCATGCATAGTGAAACATTTTAAAAACAATCGATGATAAAAATAAAAACGTAAACAGCTGAGGACCAAGCAATAATAAAAAAAATAGTACGCGAGCGCTTTGGTCTAACTTAGCGGCATTTGCAAAGTTTTTTAAAGCTGCTGTAGACTCGCTGCCTTGGTTGTGAGTTTTGAAAAAAAATCTTACGTAGGCATTGATTGCTGATTCGCGCATACCTTTTGTGAATTCCCAATAACTTTTGTTCATGGGGGGGTGAGGGTCTAGTTGTGGATCGTCAGAATGCATGTGGTGAACTGTGTGAACGATTTTCCACTGAGCAAAACCAGAGAGTTGCATAACACCAACTATTTCTCCGATAGGCCGATTCAGCCACTTGGGTTTAAAACTGCCGTGGCTCGCATTGTGAAGAAATGCAGTTAGTGGAAAAGTAGCTATGATACCCAAAGGTATGGCAAAAAGGTAGGTAAAGTGAAAATCCGATCGCCAAACGCTAACGATGGTGGCGTATAAAAAACAACTGACCACGAGTTGAATTTTTGTTGTAGATAGGATCACAACCAGTGGCAAATACCAAACTAAGTCACTTGAGTTAACATTGGAGAACGCACAAAGAACTATATTCAATATGGACATAATAAAAAATGATGTTAAATGAGCGCGGGCTAAAAACTGTCGATCTTTTCGAAAGTTAGCAATCATGGTGTCACTCCCTAATCTATCCTCATAATATATCGGCAGAAAATCGCTCAAAGATAAGTCGAAATTTGAGACACACTTGGCTCTGTAGGTCTATTTTATCCGCTTTCACGATGTTTAGAGGCAAACATTAGTCATAGGTCGTCACGAAAAAAATAATTGTAACAAAAAGTAAATAAAGTAAACTGATTTAACTATGGAAATGGACAAATTAGGTCATTTTTTTAAAAAAGCTCTGTTGGTAGAAGATAGCGAAGACATTTGCGATTTCTACAAGGACTTCTTTGAGATGGAAGAATTACCTTTGGATATTCTGATGGCACTACCTACTCAGGATGCTCCTGTTGGAAATACATATGATGTTCTGATCTGTGATTGGTTCGTGGGGCCCCAATCTGCAGAAAAATGGCTAAAAAAATTAGATGCTCAAAAACAATTACCTGAAGCTACAATCATCGCTACGGGGATGCCAGACATCGAAGAGAACGTAAAAAATTTGCCTATACATTTGATATATAAACCATTCGATTTTTACAGTTTAAAAGATATTTTAATTGGTCTTAAGCAAAGTCAATTGCGCCTGACTGTGCCAATACCTGGTCACCCACAGCTAAATTTTTAATAGCGGATAAGGTTTCCAGCGCATGCCCGTTGATGGATAGCGTTGGCTTGATCAGCGCTGATTTCACTTTGCTTGTTTTGATCTTCAATGGCGGGCATGGGTTCATAACGGCAACTTGCGTAGGCGCAATGCAGTCGATGTGTATCAGGGCTTGAAAGTCATTCGTGTCTTTCGCTTTGGTGGATCGAAATTGATATTGGCTTAATTTGACGTCAACCCCTGCGCGATTAAAGTCTTTCAGCGTAGGCATGTGATCAGCTCCGGGGGTCGGGCGCGAGGAAAGCAATGGTTCGAATTCAGTCGCTAACGCAGCAGAACCTAAAGGCTTAGAGTTGGCCATTTGGAACTCTACGGTTCCATTTGCGCCAGTGAATTGAATATAGGATTTTAAAACTAAGTAAGACTTCAAATTTGTTTTCTCTGTCCAACAATCAAGTAAAGCCTGCTGAATTACATCAGCGCCACAATAATCAGAATACACTTTGTTTGTGAAAGTTTTCGAATTAGCTAAAGACTGCGTTGGTTTTGCAATTTGAAAATGAGAAAAAGTAGCGTCATTCATTAGATCGGCAAACTGGAAATAGTCGGCAAAGAAACTAAAACAAATTGAATCTGTGATGGGGTCGGCCATTTGGATTGACGGGTGGTTTGTTGTGCCTTGGAAATCAATTCTGACGCCTATTTCGGAGGTCGATGCTTTTATTTTTAAAAATGTTCCGGGGTCAAACTCGTACTCAACCTGCGCGGAAACATAAGTCTTAGACTTAATTTTTTTTAATGAACTGTTGCCAACCGAGCTTAGGTAGTCTTTGTGCAAATCTTTATTGCTAAAATGCGAATGAGATTTCATTAAGTTCTTAAAATCCGCCTGAAACTTTTCGATTTTTTTTAGAGCTGCCATGAAAAATTGGTTCAGGCCTGTTGGGCAGTCGCCCTGTGCGGTAAGTGCATCCACCATCTGCATATTAATTCGACCATTCTCAACAATAGGGATCGGTGGAATTTTGATCATTTTTTTTGTGAAATCCCAAGTGCAGTTGAACGACTCTTCAATGCAAAAATGAAACGATTCTGAAGAGAACAGAAACTGGATACGATTGGACTGACTGCAGCCCAAAAGAGGATCATTGTGAATTACGACAAACGATCCGTCCCAGGGGAAAAAGTTTTTTAGTGTTTTCAAGCTTGTCATCAACCCCACTGAATTGTTGAAGTATGGTGTGTTGATATGAAGACATTTAAATTCAGAGTTAAAAATAGAAACTGAGGTAAATCTCTGACTAACAGACTTTAGAAAAAAATGAAAATCAGATGTCCGTGTTTCCATTAGTTGGCATCCTTACGTCCACGTTGCATTGCTAACCAAGCTTTTGGGAACTCCTTCTGAGAGATAAATACTAAGTTTTTCGTTTTAAATACGTCTTTTGCTTTCGATGCGAAACTAGATGGCAAATCACCGTAAATCACAATAGTTTCACTGTGGGCCAAAGCGCTAGATTCCATTAAAATTCGGTTCCATATGACGTGGCGAAATTCATCAAATGATTTCTCCATGGTGTGACGGCCTCGAGCCGCTCGTGCCAGCGCCCAGAAGGAATCTTTGATTTTCTTTTGTAACTCTAAGCTGACGCTTTCTGCATTGAGGACATCGTAGACGCACGGAATTTTACCGCGACCAAGGCACATTGGACCCGGCTCAAAGCTTTCTTCGTTCGTGCTAATTTCGACTTCTTCAAACGAGTTAAGTACGAACGAATTGGTAGGTTGAACTTGCAAATCTATTCGTTTTTTTGCGCGTACTGATGTGGGGCCCCAAGGGCTTTCCCAGTATCCGGTTTCGTTCAGCCAGACCGAAAAATTCTCAAGGCCTAGATGAATTACATCAAACTTATCTGGTAGTTTAAATTTAATTTTGGCTTGCTCGAAGAAAGCCTCTTCCAAAGCGAATAAACCTGATAAAATATTTCGGCAATTTAAATTTTGAGAATTGTTTGTAACGTATTTAATTTTTTCTGGAGCAACAACTGACTGTAGAGCATCGGCGATTTCGCTTTTCATTTCATTGAACGTTCCTGCTAAAGACGCTTCAATCAAACTTGTTCGCCAGCTATGAATATCACTTTCATCACCTAAATCATTTGCGTCGAAAACTTCAAATTGATTGTCAGTCAGTATTTTCGTAATTTGATCACGGTGAACAGGATTTTTGTGTGAATTGACTAAACTGAGGCACACGCGTTTCGCCTCTTTCTTTTTAAGTTCACCGACGAGTTCATTTAACTCTTCGAGAGTAATCGCAGTCTGGATACTGCCGTCCGGGTTTATTTTCTCGTTCACGGAAAACATCATGTCTAGCGAGGATAAATCAGGAGGGGCTCTTAAGCCGAACAAAGTTTCTTTTTTATTGTGTTGATGAAATCCGAGCCAGCCCTCGTAGCCTTTGGTTACGATCTGTGCGACAGACCCGCCCAGCTTGAATTTAAAGATTCTTTCTAGATAGCGATAACTAACGTAGACATTCTCGACTTTGATGTTCTCTAAGCTTTGAAATAGTTTAGGTAATTTCGTCTTGTATGGGTCTTTAAGGTTAAAAAAGGAACCGCTAAATAAAATAGAATCAGACGGTCTTTCTGTCAAAATGACTTCGTAAAAGGATTCGCCAAAAAAAAGACCTACATCAACCTGTTTAGTCATAAAAAGTAATTGAATAGATCCGATATCTGATAATATAACTCCTGTCTAGATGAAAATTCCTGATTATATAAATCACCTTACTGCTTACAAACCGGGCAAGCCAATCGAAGAGACTCAGCGAGAGTACGGGCTTTCGCAAGTTTTCAAGTTGGCGAGTAACGAAAACCCGTTAGGTCCTAGTCCTTTAGTTCAAAAAGCTTTGGAAAAAGCTATTGCTAATCAACATCTTTATCCGGATCCAAGTCAGTATGAATTGCTAAAAGCGGGCGCGCAGTTTTGGGATGTGAAATCGGAAAATATTTCATTCGGTAATGGGACGGACGAAATCATTGATTTTCTAGTTCGCATTTTCTGCAGAGCTCAGGATCAAATTTTATTCCCGCAGTACGCGTTTCAGGCTTACGAAGTGACAGCTGGCGCGTGCCAGGTCGACTGTGTACGCGCGCCTCTTAAAAACACCTGGCATTTTGATTTAGAGAAAACGATCGAAACATTTGAGAAAAATAGAGCTAAAATCAAGATTGTTTTTGTAGCGAATCCGAATAATCCAACGGGAACATACATGGATGCGCAGACAGTGCGCGCATTCCTAGAATACTTCCGCCAGCAAAAAGATGTCTTAATTGTATTCGACGAAGCGTATTTTGAATTTACACGGGCTAAAGATTACGAATCTGCGATGTCGTACTTAAAATCTACTGATAATTTAGTCGTATTAAGAACATTTTCGAAAATCTTCGGAATGGCAGGGCTTCGCTTGGGTGCGATGATTTCCGGTTCAGATATTATCCAAGCCTACAATAAAATGAGAAAACCGTTCAATGTGAGTGGTTTAGCTCAAGCGGCAGGTATTGCTGCCATGTCTGATAAGGCCTTCATCAAAAAAACTCAAGAAATCACTTGGAGTGGTTTAGATTATTTTTATAAAGAACTGACTCGTTTAAAAATTGATTATATTCCATCAGAAGGCAATTTTGTACTTATCGATGTAAAAACGGATGCTAACCAAATATTTGAAAAATTACTTCGAAAGGGCATTATTTTACGCCCAGTAAAAAATTACGGGTTACCACAGCATTTACGAATGAGCGTTGGACTAGACGTGGAAAATCAAGCCGCCATAAAAGCGTTATCAGAGGTTTTAGGTCATGGGTAAGTTTGGAACTGTTGTTACTATTGATGGGCCCGCAGCCAGTGGTAAATCGTCAGTGAGCCGTGAAATCGCTCGTAAACATGGCTGGAAATGGGTTTCAACCGGAGCTTTTTACCGAGGTCTTGCATTTGTGGCACTAAAGAAAAATGTGGATTTAGAAGATACAAAGGCCCTGGTTGATTTGTGTCAGAGCGATGAATGGTCTATTGAATTGACGCCTGAAAAAACAGAAGTCGTTTTTCAGGGGGTAGATGTTACAGACCAGATTAACCACGAAGATGTGGGAAGTTTTGCAAGTCGGATCAGT
>DDTZ01000123.1:11347-17896 GCA_002344565.1 Bdellovibrionaceae bacterium UBA2351
GTTGTTTTTCCCGATGCTCCGATTAAAGTTTATTTAACGGCAAAAAGTGAAAACAGAGCCCTACGTCGTGCGCTGGAACAAGGATCCGATCTTCAAGAAGTTCAATCCGCTCAGAAAATTAGAGATCGACAAGATTCTTCACGGAAGGCAGCGCCGTTGCAAGTTCCTGAAAATGCACTTGTAATTGATACTACAGAGCTAGACCTGCAAGGTGTCGTACAGGCAGTGGACATACACATCAAAAACAAACTCAATAGTCCCTAAACAACGCGTTCTATTTTGAGATATGTTTTCTGGCTGAAAACATAATTTTCCCCATAGTCCTGCTAAATTGAGACTGCACATAGACTCCTTTTGTTGAGCTTGTAATAATAAAGCTTCCAGGGGGCGAAACTCATGTCATACTCTTTTCGAGTAGGTAAATATTTACTTTTAAGTCTACTGCCAATTTCCTTAATCGTATTTCAAAATTGTGGTGGAAATTTTAATGTCGAACAGTTGAGTTCAACGGCAGCCATCGAATCGTTGTCGTCAGATCCGAAAATTTCCTTTTCACCAACTCCTGACGTGTTCAACACCGACAGCGTGAATTTTGAATTTGATGTAAAGGTGTCCGACTCTGATTCGATATCTTCAATCAAATGTCAGTTGCTAAATAATCAACCAGAGGACTGTTCAAGCAGAACTGTGAATTATTCAAATTTAAATGACGGTAATTATTCTTTAAAAATTTCAGTTTTAACATCTTCAGGGCGTAAAGTTGAAGCTGTTAAAATATTTCAAAAAGACTCGGCTCCGCCGGTAGTGCAGATTTCCGGTGGGCCGTCAGCGATTACGAGCGCCGTTCAATCAGAATTCGTTTTTGCAGCCTCGGATAATCTTTCAGGTGTTTTGAAATTGGAGTGTGCGAAGGATAATGGCGAGTTTTTAAATTGCCAATCTCCAGTAATTTTTTCTTCTGTCTCCCTGGGAACTCATGTTTTCAAGGTGCGTGCGACTGATATGGCTGGAAATGTGAGTGTTACAAGTCAATTTGACTGGAATGTAGTGTCTGGGAACCTGGCTGTCGTTCTAACTGAAAAACCAAACACCACAGTTTCGAATATGACCACTGCAAAGTTTTCGTTTGTTGGGACGGGCACTGTTTCCTATGAATGTTCTTTAAATGGTGCTGCGTATTCCCAGTGCGTCTCTCCGGTAGTGATTCAAGGTCTGGCAAACAAAGATCATGCCTTTGAAGTTAAGGGTATAGGCCCCACAGGTACCAGATCAGAGCCAGCCATTTATCGTTGGAAAGTCGATACGATTCCACCGAGTGAGCCTAATGTGATGGCTAATTTAGATGACACTATTGTAGTTTCAAAGAGTGTTAGTTTTGCATTCGATAGTATTGATCTTGGCTCCGGAGTTGAAAGCTATCAGTGCTCTTTGGATAACGGTGGTTTTATTCCTTGTAAAAGTCCTTTAAATTTTTCGGAATTAAGCATGGGTGAGCATTCATTTCGGGTAAGAAGCTATGACAATGGAAAAAATGTATCGCCTCTTTCTAAAGAAATTGTTTGGAGCGTAGTTCCTAGTTTTCCAGTTTTGAGCCCTTCGCAAATATCTGTTGGGTTTAATCAGGTTTGTACGGCGAAGTTTTCTGGTACGAATCCTCTTCTGTGTTGGGGAGAGGTTGGACAGTTAGGTGGTATTACGAAAACTGCGACTCAAATACCCGGTCTTGACGGTCACACTATTTTTAGTGTGGGATCTTTTGGTTCCATTGGTACTTTATGCAGTGTGAAAAATGGTGCCGTGAGCTGTTTTTCGACCAACTCAAATTATAGTTCTGCTAACCAAGGTGGCTTGTTTCAACCTGCGGGGCTTAGCTCAGGAGTTACTGATATTTCAACGGGTACAAAAATCTGCGTCGTTCAGAACTCAGCTGTTAAATGTTGGGATGATGGGGATAAAAACCCACCAGAAATCGTACCCGGTCTAGAAACAAATATTTCCAGAGTCGGTAGTGATCTATGGCATAATTGTGCGATAAAAAGGGGAACCGTGTGGTGTTGGGGCGGTTTAGCCGGGCCTTTGAAAAACGACGGAAACATGGATTTATACTATTATCCCAAGCTGACTCGAATTGGTTCTTTAGTTGGCGTTGTAAGTATCGCGGTTAACAGACATGGCGGTTGCGCCACTTTAGAAAATGGCAAAGTAAACTGTTGGGGTTACAACAGGTACGGCCTTTTAGGGTCAGGGGTCGCAGATAATGAATTACGCCTGACTCCCGTTGAGCTATCATCGCTAAGTAACGTCGTAACCGTGGCCAGTAAAGGTGGAACGGCCTGCGCCGTTACCTACAGTCGATCAGTCCTGTGCTGGGGAATTATTTTAAAGGGACAAAGCACGACAGATGTAGTTGAGAGTAAACTAAATACATTTACGAGTACGCCGACGGTTGTACCCGGTCTTGAAAAAGATGCCGGATTTGAAATTTCCGTAGGAGAATCGAATGTTTGTGTCCAAGCCGGCGGCATTAAGTGCTGGGGTGACAACTACTGGGGTCAGCTTGGGAACAAATCTTTAGCGGATAGCGCGACCCCTGTTTCTGTACAATTTTAACAGTACCGCCTGTACCATTACCAGGAAGCCGGTTTCGCCGGCTCGAGGTACCTTAGGACTAAGCCCAAATTATAGCTAAAAACCCTTTGACTTTGACTCAAGGCCCCCATTACAACCAAACGACATAAGAATTCTTATAGGTCCAATAAGAGACCTTAAGATCGGGAGGAACAATCAATTCATATGGCAAAACAATTAAATAAAACGGAAACGGAACGCGCAAAGGTATTAGCTATCCTAGACGCTGAAGACGAAAAAGTACTTACAGGTGGAGTGTTCGGAACTAAAAGTTCAGATTTCGACAAACTTTTCACTGATTCAGTAAGAGAACAAGATTTCAAAGTAGGGGACGTAGTTACCGGATCCGTAGTTGAAGTTCAGAGTGATTATGTACTAGTAGACATTAATTACAAATCTGAAGGCCTAATTGATATTAATGAATTTAGAGTAGTAGACGGCGTTCGCGACGTAAAAGTGGGCGACAAAGTTGAAGTTCTAATTGATCGTATTGAAAACGAAAACGGCATGATCGTTTTATCTAAAGATAAAGCTGACATGTTAAGAGCATGGACTGACATCACTAAAGCGGCTGAGAACGAAGAAGTGATTGAAGGTACAGTAATCGCTAAAGTTAAAGGTGGCTTACAAGTCGATATCGGCGTGAAAGCATTCTTACCTGGTTCACAAATTGATCTAAGACCTGTTCGTAACATGGACATCTTCTTAGGCAAAAAATATAAATTCAAAGTTATTAAGTTTAACAAAAAACGCGGTAACATCGTTCTTTCTCGTAGAGCATTGCTTGAGGAAGAAAGAGAAAATCTTAAAACACAAACTATCGATCAAATGCGCGAAGGTTCTATCGTAGCTGGTCTTGTTAAGAACATCACTGATTACGGTGCGTTCATTGACTTGGGCGGTATGGATGGACTTCTACATATCACTGACATGAGCTGGGGCCGTATCAAGCACCCGTCTGAAGTGATCAACGTAGGTGACGAAATTCAAGTTAAAGTTCTTAAGTATGACCAAGAAAAACAACGTGTTTCTTTAGGTCTAAAACAACTTCAAGAAGATCCATGGGGAACTGTGGCCGCTTCATACCCAGTTGGTAAAAAAGTTAAGGGTAAAGTTGTATCTGTTACTGAATACGGTGCATTCGTAGAATTAGCAGAAGGTGTTGAAGGTCTAATCCACGTTTCAGAAATGAGCTGGACTAAACGTGTAAAACACGCGAACCAAATCGTACAACCGACTCAAGAAGTAGAAGTACAGGTTCTTGAGATCGATAACGAAAATCGCAAGATTTCATTAGGTATGAAACAATTGATGAGCAATCCTTGGGTTGAGTTGAAAGAAACGTATCCTCCAGGAACTATCATTGAAGGCGAAGTTAAATCTGTGACTGATTTCGGTGTGTTCATCGGTATCGAAGACGGCATTGACGGTCTAGTTCATATCTCTGACTTCTCTTGGACTAAACGTGTAAATCACCCTTCAGAAATGTTTGCTAAAGGCCAAAAAGTACGCGCGGTTGTTCTAGGTGTAGACATCGAGAACGAACGTTTCAGCTTAGGTCTAAAACAGCTTGAAGCAGATCCTTGGTCAAATATCGAAACTAAATACGCTATCGGTACTCAACACGAAGTAAAAGTAACTAAAGTTGCTGACTTCGGTGCGTTCGTAGAACTTGAAAGCGATATCGAAGGTTTGATCCACGTGTCTGAATTGACTACTGACAAGATTGCTAAACCAGAAGATTTCGTAAAATCAGGCGCGACTTTAAAAGCAGAAGTTATCTCTATTGATAAAGATGCTCGTAAAATCGGTCTATCTTCTAAACTAGTTAAATTGAGAGAACAAAAAGCGGACGTTGACGATTATGTTAAAAAAGCGACTGCGTCTTCAAAAACTAGCTTTGGTGATGTTTTCGGTGATGCTCTTAAAGGCATGAAGACTGACAATAAGAACTAATTGTTCCACAGTGAGTGCTTGGCACTCACTAATTTGTTCTGACATTACATATAAAGTCTAAAAAGGGCTCCTAACGGAGCCCTTTTTTCGTTTAAGCTTTCCTATACTGTTGGAGAGTTAAAATGAAAAAAAGTTTCTTAGCTAAAGTGGTTATTGTTGCGGTTGTGTTTCTGGTTTTAGGGATGCTTTTGAAAAAAGGCGGATCTTATTTTTCGGGTAGCGACGAAGATGCCAAGATCGATGTTTCTAAAAATAGTATTCTTCACATGGAATTAAGTGGCGTTATCATGAATGGTAAGCGCTTCATCAAAAATTTAAATAAATACAAAAAAGATAAACACATTAAAGCAATTGTTATCAATATCAATTCGCCAGGTGGATCTGTTGGTCCATCACAGGAAATTTTCGCAGAAATCAGACGTGCAAAAGAAGAAACTAAAAAACCAATTATTTGTGTTACTACGGGAATCATGGCCAGCGGTGCCTATTACTCGGCCGTGGCGTGCGACAAGATCGTGGTCGCACCTGGTGCTTTGGTCGGTTCTATCGGTGTGATCATGGAATTTGCAAACTTAGAAAAACTATACGATTGGGCAAAGATCAGCCGTTATACAATCACGTCGGGTAAATACAAAGATTCAGGTGCTGAGTTCCGTCCAATGCGTGATGATGAAAAAGAACTATTCCAAAGCATGATCACAGAGGTGTACCAGCAGTTCCGCGCAACAGTTAAAGAGGCGCGTAAGTTAGACGATAAAGTAATGGATTCATATGCGGACGGGCGTGTATTCACTGGAACGACAGCGGTAAAGATGGGTTTTGCCGATCAAGAGGGTATGTTTGAAGACGCTGTGAAGTTAGCAGCAACCGAAGCAAAACTTGGAGATGATTTTGAAGTGATCGAAATCCCGAAACGTAAAAAATCAATTTTGGATTTCGGTGATTCGGGTGAAGATGATCCCGTTAATTCTATTGCTGACTTAAAAGGAATGTTTGGTGATCAAGCGATTGGCCAATCGATCGAAAAAGTATTCCGTATGAAATATTTGAATCAACCGATGTTAATTATGCCGGGATTCTGGAACGAAAAATAGTGCGGCTTGCATATATGGCCCAACTCTTCGTTCTCCGCGGGCGGGCGCCCTACGAGTGCGGGCGGCAGAGTCTCGATTTGGACCATATCTGCAACCCTTGGAGATTCGCGAATGAAAAAGAAAACTAAAACAGCGAAACCAAAATCTAAAAAGTCTCCTGCTGGAGATTTGCAAAATATCTCGCTTGTGAAGAATGTTTTGTTTAAACCGGCTCGGTATAAATATATTCGTAAGCAGGAAATCGTTAAAGGTTGTGTTTTTTGCAATTCATCGAAAGCAGTTTCGATGGAGACTCTGTGTGTTTACAAATCTGAGTATTCGATGATTGTTTTAAATAAATTTCCATATAACAGCGGTCACTTGCTGGTGTTGCCTCAAGCGCATGGGGGCGATCTATTGAAGTTGTCTAGTGACCAATATGCGGATTTGATGGCCACCTTAAAGCTGGCGTGTCAGGCGGTTACGGATATCTATGCGCCAGCGGCATTTAATTTAGGTATGAATCATGGATCTTCGGCGGGTGCTGGTATACCAGAACATTTGCATTTTCATGTGATTCCGCGATGGGCAGGGGATTTGAACTTTTTCCCGCTGATAGCTCAGACAAAAGTCGTTATTGAAACTCTTGAGCAGACATATCAGAACTACATAGGTTACTTTAATAACAGGGTTTCATCATGAATTATCGACCATCTCAAGTTTCAATGTCTATTCCTCCGTTTCCTCCCGCTGTTAAGTGGTTAATGATCGTTACTGTGGCCATTTGGTTTATTGGCCAAGTCCTCTTGGAAGGTTTTTTAAAAATTCCTTTAACGGATATTTTTGCCCTTCAACCTGGCCAGGTCCTATTTGACTATTATATCTGGCAGTT
>DDTZ01000123.1:18215-30043 GCA_002344565.1 Bdellovibrionaceae bacterium UBA2351
TGATGCTTTGGTTTATGGGGGCAGAGCTGGAAACACGTTGGGGGACGAAGTCGTTTTTGGCATTCTATATTGTTAATGGTATTGGCGCGGCTCTGATCTATATATTTGGAATTGCGATGTATTCTTATTTTTCGGGTTCTCAGAAGGGGTTGCTTGTTCCCGTTGTAGGAGCCAGCGGATCCTTGTTTGCCCTGATGCTGGCTTATGGCTGGTTGTTTGGGGATAGAGTTATTTATTTCTTTATGGTGTTCCCAATGAAAGCCCGTTATTTCGTTATGATTCTAGGGTTCATCCAAGTTTCATCTTTGCTTACGAGCGGGGTGGTGGGCGGCGAGGTGGCTCATTTGGCCCATTTAGGGGGGATTCTTTCCGGGATCGTCTATATCTTCTTTTGGGGGCTGTATAAAACACGGGTCCAAGAGGCTAAAAACAAAAAGAAGACCCGAAATCTGCGCCTGATTGTAAACAATGAAGAGCAAGAGGGTTCAAAAAAACGGGATCCTCGGTACTGGAACTAAATCCTAGACGTTGCGGCCAATTTAAGCTATTTATGTCCATTCAGATTCATAGAAAAGGAACATGTTATGTCATTAAGTGATTCATTAAAAAAGTTAAAATTCGATACGCGCCTAACTGAATGGTACATGAAGAACAACATGATGACTCAAGATGAGCTTAAACAGGCTTTGGATGCATTGCCAGACGTAGCTGCAAATATCGATATCTCTACTGAAACGGATTCAGACGTTCAACCTGAAGAAACTCACTAGTTTTTTGAAGTCGATGCGGCGGCAGCTGACTCAGCTTGTTTCTGAGTTAGCTCAAAACCCTCCGGATTTGCTTCTTTCCATTCTTCGCTAATAATTTTATATTTACCGTCTAACTTAACCGCGTGGATTGTTTTAATCCCGAAGTCGGTATGCTTGTCGCTTTGGTATTTTTGTAGAGTCTTAATAATTAACTGATCATTGTGAATCAAAATAAATGGCTGGTCGAACGAGACCTTGATGAAGTCATATTTGCCGATCAAACCTTCTTTATATTTTCTCCAGCGTTTTTTTGTGTAGCCAAGTGATTTGAAATCTTCATCATAGAACTCGATGTATTTATCAATCGACTTGCTTTGCCAAGCATCGCGCCATCCATCGATGAAGGCGTGGATTTCGCTCTTTTTCTTTTCATGTTCGCTTGCGGCTACGAATTTGACTTGGTCGAAAATCAAAATAGGTGTTTCTTTTAATTGAATATACTGAGTTAGCTTTTCGATCACTTCGTTTCTGACGACAACGCAGCCACGAGAACCGCGAGTTAAAGGCACTGTGTCCGGAATCGAGTGTAACCAAATTCCGCTTCCCGATTTTTTTGCGCGAGCATCAAATATATTGGGATAGTCCAGCGTGAAGGCCATTTTTCCATATGTTTCAAACGGAATTTGTGGAGGTTTGATTAGGTTCTGAAAAAAATAAATGCCTTCAGGTGTTTTGTGATCGTCACGTTTAGTTTTGTTTCCGCCATTTTTTCCGATGTCTGCAGGGAACTCAGCTACTTTCTTTATTTTAGATTCTTCACGTTCGTATAAAAATAAAGTTCGTAAACTTTTATCCACAAGAAACACGTACTTCGCAAACGCTTTAGTGTCTGCGATCTGTAAAAGTTGCTCCGGCATCAGTGCTGAGTCAGATGTGGACGACGGCGGCGAAGTATCTGACTTTCCTTCAAAAGTTGAAAATGTCAAAAATAACGACGAAAAAACTAAAATGGCATGTCGGGCAGTTGTATTCATTCTTTATAATTGAACCCCTATTTTATCCAAAGCGCAAGTCTGGAAAAATGGACAAGTTATTGATATTTTTGCCGTTTTCTTTATGGAGAGCCGTAATAGTCAAAGATCTTCATTTTGGGCCTAAGGTCTTAGGACTTTATACCGAAAAAATATTCAGAGGTACTCATGTCTGAAGAGAAAAAAGAAGGCCAAGCGGCTGGCGCCGGTAAAAAAGTTGATGTAAAAAAAATTCTGACCTTGGTCTTTGCCGTAGTAAATCTTGGCGTGGGAGGATTCGGTTTGTTCATGACTTACAAAGGTACTTTGGGATGGACGAATCCAAAAATCACGGAACAAGACCTTAATCGCCAAATTGCCTCAGAAGCGCCGACCGACATCGTGGGGCCTTTCATTTACACCATGGATAAGTTCACTGTGAATCTAGGCGGTGAGCCTAAACGCATGATCCGTTTAGAAGTGAATCTTGAGTTACTAGACCACGAAGGTTTCGAAGAAATTATTAATACAGAAAATCGCGCCCGGGCTCGTGATCGCATTGTTGATTTGTTAAATTCCAAGACTTTCAGCGAAGTCGAGACTCTACAGGGAAAATTATTTTTGAAAGAAAATATCGCCTACGAGATCAATCAAATTTTACCACGCGGTTCGATTAAAGATATCTACTTCACAGAGTTTGTTGTTCAGTAACTATAAGTTATTTAGCAGGTCTTGACCGTATAGATAGATGAGTTTTATGATAGCTTATGTCAAAGAACTCATCTGTTTTCTTTTTTCTAATTTCATTTCTTGCCTCAACATTTTTGTGGGCACAAACAAAACCAACTGCGCGAATCCAGTTTTCAGTAGTGAAATACACCTTACCTAACGGCTTAACGGTGATTTTACATGCAGATAATTCTCTGCCACTGATTAGCTATCACACGTGGTACAAAGTCGGTTCGCGTGATGAGTACGCTGGTGTAACTGGCGCCGCCCATATGCTTGAACATATGATGTTTAAAGGATCTAAGCGATTTCCGGGAAATGATTACGATCGTATTCTGCATGAAAACGGAATTACTAATAACGCGTTTACAAGCTATGACTACACTGGCTTTTACCAGTCGCTACCGAGTTCAAAATTAGATTTGATGATGCAATTGGAAGTTGATCGGATGAGTCAGCTTCTTTTGAGGGAAGAAGATCTAAAGACAGAAAGAGACGTGGTTAAAGAAGAGCGCCGTTGGCGCATCGATAATAATCCGGTGATGGCTTTGTTTGAGCTGACGATGGCCACTGTGTTTAAAACACATAATTACAAAAATCCGGTTATTGGGACAATGGAAGATATTTCTAACTTTAATGTAACGACATTGCGTAAGTTTCATGAAACATTTTACGTGCCAAACAACGCAGTTTTGGTCATCGCTGGTGACATCAAAATTCCTGAAGTTAAAAAATTAGTTGAAAAGTATTACGGTCCTCTGGTTAAAAAAGACATTCCAGAACGTAATTATAAAAAAGAGCCGGCTCAAACGGTGCAGTACAATGCGCGCCTGAAAAAAGATGTAAAGGCTGAGAGCTTCAATTTGGTTTTTCAAAGCGTTCCTCAAAATCACCCGGACTCATACGCGCTGGATTTAATTTGCACAATTTTGGGCACGGGCTCTTCAAGTCGTCTGCATAAACGATTGGTGTATTCTAAAGAAATGGCAACAAATGCCGATTGCAGCCACTATAATCTTATGGATCAAGGTGTATTAAATATTCATGTTTCCTTAAAGCCAGGTGTGGATATGAATGAACCTTTGAATTTGGTATATAATGAAATCTATATGCTAAGAAATACTCCAATTAAAGATGCAGAATTGGAAAAGGCAAAAACTCTAGCGATTAAATCACACGTAGATTCCTTGCGAACCTTAGACAACAAAGCTCGTTTGTTAGCGTCAGCCGAGATTTCCACGGGTAATTACGAAACATTGTTTACCGACATTGAAAAAATTCAAAATGTTACGCTGGCCGAAATTAAGTCAGTAGCTGCAAAATACTTGAATCAGCAACAGCGATCGATTGTATCTTTGTCGCCTAAAAAATAGAGGTTAAGGAAATGAATAGTTATTTAATTGGAGTTTCTTTTTTACTTTCAGCTGCCTTGATTTCTTGCCAAACTTCAAAAAAAGAAGCGATGGCGCCAGCAGTCGCAGCACCAATTGTGGCTAAGCCAACAAGTTCAACGGCTTTGAAGCTAAAGCCAACAAAAGAACTTCTGCTAGAAAATGGATTGAAAGTTTATATCTTTAGAGATCTTTCGTTGCCTCGATTTAGTATAAATTTGTTAATTAAAGTGGGGCAAAAAGATGATTCTTTAGATAAAGTCGGCGTAAACTATTTAACGGCGTCTTTACTTGAACAGGGCACAAGTCAGTATTCAGCGACTCAGATTGCTGATAAAATTGCGACATTAGGTTCTGATTTGTCGATTGCGCCGGGCGAAGAATACACGATTGTGTCTATTGACGGTTTATCAATGTCTGTCGATGCCATTGTAGATGTGTTTGGCGAAGTCGTTTTTAAACCTACATTTCAAAATGAAGAAATCGCAAAATTAAAAAAGGAATTCGCGGCCCAGTTAAAGAAAATACAGGATGATCCATCCCAAATGGCAGACTTGGGATTGAGTGCATTTTTGCATAAGGGTACGTCGCTGGCATTTCCTCCAATTGGAACGGAAGCGTCTTTGAAGAAAATTGGTAAGTCAGATTTAATTAAGAACTATCTTGCGAATTACCGACCGAATAATTCTATTCTAAGTATTGTGGGTAATGTAAGCGATGAGGTTGAAAAGAAAATATTGGATCGATTTAAAGCATGGCCATCACGCCCGCTGAAGGCTAGTATAGCGGCGGCAAAGCCAGCGGCAGATACTAAAAAAATAGAATCTCAATTTAAGAAAGGCTTAGTTCAGTCTGAAATTCGAGTCGCTTTGCCGATGATCCCGCGGAAGCATCCCGATTATTTAAAATTGCGTTTAATTAATGAAATTTTTGGAGGCGGATTTGTGTCTCGTCTGAATTCGAAAATTCGCGATCAATTAGGTCTGACCTATGGAATTAGCAGTTCGTTAGATCTAGGATTGGACAGTGGATACATGTACGTGTCCACATTCACTAAAAATGAAACAACGGCGCAGGTTCTTGAACAGATTAATTCTGAAGTTACAAAATTGATCAATGAGGGCGTCACACCAAAAGAGCTATCGAGTGCCAAAAATATGGTGCTGGCACAGTTCCCGCGGGCATTGGAGACAGTTGATCGGGTGGCCTTTAACTTTATGTATTTAGATTTCTATGGAGTCGGTCCATCATACTTGTACGATTTTCAGCGATCGGTGGATCGTTTAACTCTTGAAGATATTAATCAAGCTATCAAAACTCATTTTAATATAGATAAAATGAAAATCTTCGTTTTAGCCAATCCTTCGATTGAAAAAAGTTTAGTTGGGCAAGCTGCTAAATAACAGTGTTAACAGAGTGACACTGTTATTTAGCGAATAGTTTGGAATACAGGAATGATCGCCTATTTCTTTTTGAATCTCATTAGGATCAGTAGGCCTATTGCCGCAAATACGATCGCGCCTACAATAAATAAAAATTTGTTGCTCTTCTTAGGGGATTGGTTAATTCCCTCAAGGCCGTCAATATTGATGCCGGAGCCAGTGCCTGTGCTAATGGGGCCAAGAGTGCCGCCAGCACCTTGAATGCTTGGATCTTGTAAAGAATTTTTCGTCGCGATTACATTCAGTGAATTTACCGCGTTGAAAAAATCTTGCGAATATTTAGAGTAGAATTCTTTGTGCGCACTGAATGTAACTAGAACCGCAATTTTTTCTTTAATTGTAGCGATGTAACGAGTGTAGTAATTTTGAATTTCGCTGCTGATATGGAATCCGTCTACCCAAAGCAAGTTGTTAATTTTTTTCTGAGATGGTGGCGACATTACCTGTGACATTACTGAGTCGCCAGTTTTCGTAGTTGTTTTGATTGGGTTTTTCATGTGGTTTTCATAAATTTGAAGGCTGTCACTTGGGCCGACTTCTTTAGCTGTTAAGACAATGATTGCTTCTTTGGATTCGTTAGTATCTTGGCTGCGGCAAACCCATTCCGTTGCTTCTAAAACGCAGTTCCAACGCTCTGGGATTTCAAATGAGATATACGCATTTTTAAACTGTTTGGCCTGAGCCACGTTGGACACAACCCCAATAAGAGCCGCGACGCCCAGGATTAAAAATGTATGAAGTCTCATGAATTCCCCTTTATTTTATTGTTCATCGAACACAAGATATGTATTTATTATAATAAGTTTTTTTAAGGTATCTCAACAAGGATTTAGAAATGCTCAATTTATATCAACTGACTACTTTCGTTACAGTCATCAGTGAAGGGAGCATGACCGCAGCAGCGGACAAGCTTTTCCTTACTCAACCTGCCGTCAGTCAACAAATTCGAAATTTAGAAGAGGAGCTGGGTGTAGAGCTACTTGTGCGTGGCGTTAGGCAAATTAAAGCAACGCCTCAAGGTGAGATTCTCTATGAACATTCACGCAAGATTCTTCATCACGTTCAGCAAGCTGAGATAGCCATCAAGTCTATGGGGGCGGAGCTTAAAGGTGATGTATTTATGGGTACATTAAACTCACTTGGTCTTCACTTAATGAGTCCAATCATCAGCCGTCTTCTGCGCCACAATCCGGATCTAATGGTGAAAGTAGATTACCAAAAAGGTGAAGAACTTATTCAAAACTTTAAATCAGGAAAAGTTGATGTGTTGATCCTTCCTGAAGCTAACAAGGAATTTCATTACGAGATGGATGAAACCGTTGAGTCTAAATTCTTGAACAAAGAAGAGATGTGGTTAGTTTGCTCGGGTAAAGATTCAAACGTCCCACAGCAGCTTTCTATAGAAGAATTAGCGGATCATTTGATCGTTCAATTCACTGGCGAGTATCCAGAATTTGACCGTAAGGTTAAAGAAAAAATGAAAGCCACGGGTAAGAAATATAACGTAATTTTCGAATCGTCGAACGTGGGAACTTTAAAACGCGTAATCGAAACCGGAATTGGTCTTGGTTTCTTGCCGGCGCACGCAGTGAAGAAACAAGTTCGTTCAGGTCGAATGAACCGTATTCACGTTAAAGACTTATCTTACGAGATGGATTTAGTTTATTACTACAAGAAGAACTCAGACAAAAAAGTTCTTATCGAAACGTTCTATCAAGCCTTGTCCCAACAGGAAAAAGGTTAATCCTTCTGTGGATTAACCTTTTTAAGAGGCTTTCGCTGCCAGTGGAGTTCCGCATTCCGAGCAGAACTTCATTTGGGCAGACACGCCAGCGCCGCAGCTTGGACATGCGTTTTCGGCTTTTTTAATCTTCTTCTCTTCTTTTTCGTTGATATCGACAAAACCTTTTTCGTTCCATTTATCGATTTCTTTTAGAACTCTCCAAGTGAAAATCAAATTTGTTAATTCTTTTACCTCGAATTCAAGCTTAACTTGATCCGCGATTGATCTGCGTTTTGTGATACAGCCTTTTTGTTCTAGGCGTGTAAAGTGATCGTTGTTTAATGAAATACCGTGATCAGCGGCAAGGCGTTCTTTTGTTTTTAAGAAGTCTAATGAGACGACGCCAAAACGGTCTGGTGTTACGCCCACGGCTTCTTTTAAAAACGTATCGACTACGTTAATTACGAAGTCATCAGGTTTTAGAATTTCACTGCGACCTTGTTTGAAGTAGTAGTATTGATAAAATTCAAAGAATGCTTCTAGTGGGGTAAGTGAAGGCGTAATGATTTTTTGGATCTCGTCGGGTCCGTCTGGATTGTCTTCCGCTTTTCCCATTTCATACGACGCTAATTTTAATTTTACTAAAATGTTACACGCTTGTTCGA
Organism: Bdellovibrionaceae bacterium UBA2351; assembly: GCA_002344565.1. GTDB lineage: Bacteria > Bdellovibrionota > Bdellovibrionia > Bdellovibrionales > Bdellovibrionaceae > UBA2316. Next base: position 25,925 of record DDTZ01000123.1, read on the forward strand.
GCTTCTTTGGAGACTGGCCAAAGATGCGTTGAGAGTATTGTTTAAACATATGCCAAGTCAGTTCAATCGAACCGTCTTTGCGACGTGTCCCTTTGTGATTGATCGTATGAAATACAACCCCGAAAATAATAGAGGTTTGATCTTCTGGACAAGGTGCTGAATCTTTTTCTAAACGTATTGATTTTAACTCATTGAATGAGGATTTGAGGCGTTCAACAAGGCTCTTGATCACCATCTTGAATAGCTGGGGACCGCCTTCGTATTGTGGCTTGATCGCTTCTGTTGCGACTTCTAAAACTTTTGTTTCTGATGTGCAGATCGCAGAATAGAGATGATTAACTTGGCCGTTGAAAAAGGCTTCGCCTACAATTCCTTGAGCACCTAATTGGTATAAATCTAAGGTCTTTTTTCCGCGAACTAAACAAACATTTACGCCACCCGACTGAATGAAGTAAAGATTTGTAATTTTGTCGTTTTCTTTAAAAAGATATTCGCCCTTTTTATATGTCTTTTGATTCATAAGTCCTCAGTAAAAGTATCGGTGTCTTAATGTGGGGCGCGAGTCGAGGAGGCGACTTTTAGATCATAGTCGTGGGGATTGAAAGAAATTCACATAAGAAATCGGGATAATTGGATAATCAGTTTAAAAATCGCTCAGTTAGTGGTATATCGGGGGCATGATTTTCGAAGAACTAAGTTCCGACGAGCACCGTAAACGTGAAAAAGCCAAAGCCTATGAGCTGAAGCAGTCCCAGTGGTGGCGTCAGCAAATCGGTCCTGGCATTTGTCATTATTGTCGGGGACAGTTCAAAGCTAAAGACTTAACGATGGATCACGTGATTCCGATATCTCGTGGTGGAAAATCATCTAAAAAGAACTGCGTTCCTGCTTGCAAACAGTGCAATAACGACAAGAAATATAAGACCTCATTTGATATCGCGCTGGAAAATCTAAACACTGACAAAGAGTAAATGCTAAAGGACAAGGCGTTTACGCGTATGGCCGAGCAATAAAAAATTTTTAACCTTGCAAACTTCCCATATTTTCTTTTTAACTAATAGACAGTGTGAATTTTAATCTTGATGCTTGTATTGTGTTGAAAACACCCAAGTAATTGGCATCAAGACCAATAGCCAGCTATAAAAAAGCTACAGTAAGGACGCGAAGTGAGTAAAATTACCAAGAGCAGTACAGCTGAATATTTTGCCAAAAACTTGCAACAAGTGGGGTTTTCCTCACCTCTGAAAGCAGTTTTGACAACATTAAAAGAAGCGATCGATAACTCCCTAGATGCCTGTGAGCAGGCTGGGATTTTGCCAGATATCAAAGTTGAAATCGCTAAAGTTGGCGCCGGTTCGACAAAAAATACAGATCTAATTAAAATCGTAGTTGAAGATAACGGACCCGGTATCGACGCCGATGATTTAGCGAAAGTTTTCGGTGAGTATCTAGCATCATCTAAGTTCGGTCGTGGACAATGTTCTCGTGGTCAGCAAGGTATCGGTATCTCGGCAGCCACCACATGGGCACAGATGACGAATGCACGTGGTGCTGTTGTTATTTCTAAAACAAAGAACATGAGAAAAGCAGTCAGCGCACAAGTTGACGTGGATATCAAAAGTAATACGGGAATCATTAAGAACAAGGAATCGATTGATTGGACAAAACCAAACGGTGTTCGCGTAGAATTCGTAATGGATGGTCGTGTGCAATTGAACGGTGACGGCGGGCTTGTGACGTACGTTGAAGGTACGGTTCTGGTAAACCCTCACTTAACCATTGAATACAAATTATTAGATAACGACTGGCAAAAAGTTGAACGCGTTTCAAACGAAGTTCCTGAATTGCCACCAGCGACGTTGCCACATCCCCATACATTTAAATTAGGTGAATTCATTACGCATGCAACATTGTTTGGTAAAACCAGCTTATCTAAATTTTTGAAAACGGGTTTTTCACGCATCTCTGATCCGACGATCAATGATTTCGTTAAAAATGGCTTGCCGAAATCACTCGTTGAAAAACCGGTGACTTCGCTGAGTGAAGAGAATTTTAAATCGATTTTTACTGCGATTCAAAATACTGAGTTGATGGCTCCGTCTACAAAATCGGTTCTAACGGTGGGTGAAGATGCTTTATCAAAAAGTATCCAGCGTTTAGGTAAAGTTGACTTTTTCTCGGTCGTGACTCGTAAACCAAGAATCTGTGATTTTAAGCCTGTCGTTGTGGAAGTTGCATTAGCTCGTTTTATTGATCGTGGTGGGGAAACAGATAGCCCAGTGCAATTGCTACGCTTTGCGAATCGCGTTCCGTTGCAATTTGATAAATCAGGTTGTGCGATCACCGGTGCGATCGAGTCAGTTAATTGGAAATCGTACGGATTAAATCAGCCTAAAGATTCGTTGCCACTTGGTCCTTATGTATTTGCGATCAGTGTTGTGTCTCCATTTATCAAGTTTAAAAATGCCTCGAAAGAAACAATTGATGCGTCTGATGAACTCGTCGATGAAATCAGAAAAGCGGCTCAGCAAGCGGGACAAAAACTATCTCGTCATATTCGTAAAGAATTTAAAGAAGCAGATCTAGAACGTAAATTGGCCCACATTGAGCAGTTTGGTCCGATCTTGGTGGAAAAATTAGCTAAACTGAGTGGTGCAAACGATGCTCGCCGTAAAAAAGCGGAAGATGGTTTAAGAAAGATTTTAGGACGGGATTCTCAAGAAGCAATTTCTCAATTAGAAGATGCCGAAACTAAGTTAAATAAACAAAAGCAAAGAGAAGCAAAAAAACTAGGTTTTGATTTGGATGAAATGTCTGCAGATGGTGCAGAGTCATTTAGTGAAATGGATTCAAACGAATCAGTAGATAAAGGCACGACTAAAGCCACTACAGGGACATCGACCCAAATCGGTACTCAGAAAACCACAGAGAAAACCACTGAGAAGACTACGGAAAAAGCCGTAGCTTCGACTCAAAAATCAACGACGATTGCGACGACTCAAAAGTCGACGCAAAAGAAATAGGGAAGTAAATTATGGCCGGTGGCGGATTATTACGAATCAGAGATCTTAAAATCAATATCCCTAAAGAAGCCAAAGCTTTAGCGGATCAAATGCTTAAGGATTTAGAAAACTCAAAACGTCCTTATTTAGAAGCCGTTAAGACGTCTTTAGATAACTCTTTTTACAATTCAAAAGTGGGCTACTTAACTCCGGGCGATAAACGTGTTCGTACGGAATTGAACGTATCATCGGTGCAGAAGTTAGCGCGCGTTGTGTTCATGCTAGAAATCTTGATCAGAAACTTAGATATCGGTGCCGTGAATACAAAAAGGGAATTGTACTATATCTGTAAAGGTCTTATCAAAGGGGACAAGCAGTATAAGCCTTTGGATTTTGAAGATCAGGTAGAATCAGACAGCATCATCGATTTCATCGGTGATATGATGCAAGTATACCGTGAAGAGTTAAACTGCTTTGCCAACGATCGTGGTGGTCAGACCTATTCAAATCAGTTGATCGTTGAAGAAACGATGGCGGATGGATCAATTGCGCGTATCGATTTGTCGAGCCTTGGAACCTCACCTTATATGCCAAAAAATAAACCTCAGTCTTTGAAACTAAAAGTGAAAAAGAAAGTCGATTTCGCTTTAGTTATCGAGTCTGAAGGTACGGCGAATACATTGCACACAATGGGTTTTACAAAAAGGAACAACTGTATCTTGCTAGGTGCTCAAGGGGTTCCGTCGAATGGTGTTCGCGGCTGGTGTAAACTGATTCAAGATCAATTAGATATACCCATGTACTTCTTTGGCGATCTGGATGCGTACACGTTGCAAAATATCTTCCGTACACTAAAAGCCGGTTCGGCGGCGTCTTTAATTAGAAATGCGGACTTTTCGGCTCCCGAAGTAAAATTCTTAGGTGTTTTACCGGAAGACGTGAAGAAGTATGATCTATTCTGCTACAACGTAAAAGAATCAGATCCGGCAGAAGCGCGCTCTTTGAAAAAAGCTCGTGACGTATTGGAAAATGATCCTTTCTTCATCGACAAGAAAAACAAAGGTCTTTCAGACATTTTGAAATGGTTGCTGAAAGAAAAAATCCGTTGCGAACAGCA
>DDTZ01000123.1:30385-38279 GCA_002344565.1 Bdellovibrionaceae bacterium UBA2351
GAGAAAATCATCCTAGAAAAAATCAAAAATAAGTCCTACGTTTAAAGTCAGCTGCTAGGTTTTTGAAACGCGGCACGTTACTGGCAGCCCTGTGTCTTTAGGTAGTGGGCGATTTCGGGTTCGTCCTCGATTTGAGCATAGGTGACTAGGGACTTAATTTGGGTGAGGCGCCCGGCTTGGTCGCACGGTTTGCTGGCTGTAAATTTAATGGCCTGAATGCAGTCCTTGAAGCCAAGCTCAATCATGATTTGCAGCGAGGTCAGCTGCTGGTGATCCTCTTGAAACGGGTCGGCGCCGTTTTGTACCAGCAGCAGACAGGTCTTTTGTTTTTGTTCCAGCGAGATTGGGCCATGGAGTGAGTACGAAACCGCATTGTATTTTAACTCGTCGATCTCGTTAATCTTTACATTTTTATTTAACAAGTTTTTTATAAAATCCAGATGGCCATTACGGGCGGCAATCATTAAGACAGTGACACCTTTTGAGGATTTGAAATCCCAGTCTCGGTCGAGGTCTTTTTGTAGTTGTTCAAGTTTGGACCAGTCATTCAGGCGAGCGCTGGCAAACCATGGGTCTCCGGGGGGTAAGGCTGCCGGCGGGTTTGCAGAGTTTTTGCTCTGAGTTTGGCAGGATAAACTAACCAAAGCTGCGAATAGAAGCAAAGTTCGAATGTATTTCATTATCCTCAAAGACTAGAACATTTGGTCGAGCTTAGGAACCGCAATTTTGTCAAACAGGGTCAACCTGTGCTTTTTCTTGGTAGTCGTTTAGTTTTCAGCTACAGTGGGCTGTTGCTAATTCACAAGAAAGGACCGGATATGTCATCCAAGATCGAAACCACTCCAGACATGGTGAAAAATGTCTACCAAACAACTCAAAAAAGACTAGAAATCATTCGCAAACGCTTAAACCGCCCGTTAACTTTGGCGGAGAAAATTCTTTTTGGACACTTGGATGATCCACAAAATCAAGAGTTAGTTCGTGGTTCAAGTTTCTTGTTGCTTCGCCCAGATCGCGTAGCCATGCAAGATGCGACAGCTCAGATGGCTCTTCTTCAGTTCATGTTAGCAGGTAAAGATGAAGCGGCTGTGCCGACGACAGTACACTGTGATCATTTGATCCTTGCTCACGTAGGGAAAGAAAAAGACTTAGCATCGTCTAACAAAACAAACGAAGAAGTTGTTAACTTCCTTGCCTCAGCGTCATCTCGTTACAACATTGGTTTCTGGAAACCAGGCGCCGGTATCATTCACCAAGTAATCCTTGAAAACTATGCGTTTCCTGGTGGTTTGATGATCGGTACAGATTCTCACACGCCGAACGCGGGTGGTTTAGGAATGTGTGCTGTCGGCGTAGGTGGTTCGGATGCCTCTGACGTAATGGCAGGGCTAACTTGGGAAGTTAAAAATCCTAAGTTAATCGGTGTTCACTTAAAAGGTAAAATGAACGGTTGGACATCAGCTAAAGACGTAATCTTAAAACTTTGCGGAATGTTAACGGTTAAAGGTGGAACAGATAAAATCGTTGAATACTTTGGTGAAGGCACTCAATCGATTTCTTGTACTGGTAAAGCAACGATCACAAACATGGGCGCTGAATTGGGCGCGACATGTTCTGTGTTCCCGTACGATGATCGTATGGCGACTTACCTAAAAACAACAAGCCGTACGGAATTAGCGGCGATTGCTGATCAAAACAAACCGTTATTAAATGCAGATCCTGAAGTTCTAGAAAATCCTAAGTTGTTCTTCGATGAAGTATATGAAATTGATTTATCAGCTCTTGAACCACATGTTGTTGGTCCTCACTCTCCAGATATCGCTCGCCCAATTTCTGCTATCGCTAAAGAAGCGAAAGAAAAAGGCTGGCCTTTAAAACTATCATCAGCATTGATCGGTTCATGCACAAATTCTTCATACGAAGATATCGGTCGTTCGGCATTCATCGCTGAACAAGCTATGGCATTGGGTGTGAAAATGAATCAGCCATTCTTGGTTTCTCCAGGATCGACTCAAATTCAAAATACTATCGAGCGCGATGGTCAAATGAAAATCTTCAATGAAGTAGGTGCAACTGTATTAGCAAATGCGTGCGGACCTTGTATCGGCCAATGGAAACGTGACGATATCAAGACGGGCGATAAAAATACAATCATCACTTCATTCAACCGTAACTTCCGCGGTCGCAACGATTCGAATGCAGAAACTTTGGCATTCATTGGTTCACCTGAAATCGTCATGGCATTAGGTCTTGCGGGTCGTATCGACTTCAATCCTTTGACTGACGAATTAGAAGGTCCAAAAGGTAAAGCGAAACTAAAACCACCAACGGCTCCGGAATTACCAGCACGTGGTTTCGTTGCTGATACCGAAGGTTACCAAAAACCAGCAGGTCGTACCGCTGAAGTGAAAGTGTCTCCAACATCGGATCGTTTACAATTACTGCAACCATTCACTGTTTGGAACGGTAAAGACTTCACTGATCAATTGATCCTTGGGAAAGCTAAAGGAAAATGTACAACAGATCATATTTCCCCAGGCGGTCCTTGGCTGAAATACCGTGGTCACTTAGACAATATTTCTAACAACATGTTGTTGGGTGCTGATAACGCATTTACTGGTGAAATCGGTAAAGGTAAAAATCAGTTAACTCAAGAGTCTGGTGTGGAATTCGCTAAAATTGCTCGTGATTATCAAGCTAAGAAGCATGGCTGGGTAATTATCGGTGATGAAAACTACGGTGAAGGTTCATCTCGTGAACATGCAGCGATGTCTCCACGTTTCTTAGGCTGTACAGCGGTTGTTGTTAAATCATTCGCTCGTATCCATGAAACAAACTTGAAAAAGCAAGGCGTGTTGGCATTAACATTCGCAACACCATCTGATTACGAAAAAATCCGCGATACTGACAAAGTAGATTTAATCGATCTAAATGCTTTGGCTCCGGGTAAACCAGTAACAATGATCTTGAAGCATGCGGATGGCACTCGCGAAAATATCGCTCTTAAGCACACGTATAACGCTGAACAATTAAAATGGTTCGTAGCTGGTAGTGCGTTGAATTTAATCCGTAAGTCGTTAGCTCACTAAAGATTTTATAGATTGCTTAGAAGTTGAAAGCCTCGGAAAGCTCCGGGGCTTTTTTTTTGGTAAAAAGTTGCCCACACCGCAGCCATCTTTTAGGGCTCTTTCGGAGTTCGGCGAGGGGACGTCGGCAGATTTTTTAATTTCAAGTCTTAAATTTGGACTGATTTCATTTTGGACAGCTTCCCAAATTGGCTCGGGCATGGCCTTTCGCTTCTGGTGCCGAATATTGTCCCAGTGTCTAAATCTCTACAGGTGTCTTTGCTGGCAAAGTTGTATACTCTATGCCCCTAAAAACTTGCAGGAGTAATCATGATTAAGATTTTTGCATTGGGAGCATTGTTAGTCGTTGGTCACGCTAAGGCACAGCAAACGTCATGTCATGGTTTTTATCGGCCGCTAGATCAAGGCACCAAATTTCAAACAGCTGTTGATAAACTTGGTCTTAGATTTTTAGATAACTTGAGTGATCCAAATGTTGTGGCGTGGACAAAGTCGCAAAATGACAAAGTCGTGGCTGCTATTCGAAATAATCCAGATGGTACCCCCAACAAAATGTATGCAGATATTACGGCTCGACTAGGAGAGCTTGGTTCTGGCAATTTGCCGTTGGCCGTGACTTTAAAAGATGGCGAATTGTTTTCGAAAGGTGGCGGTTTAGTTTTTAAAAAAAGCTCGGGCGAAGAAATTGTTCTAGCCCCGAAAGTAACTCTACCCGATGGAAAAGGTTTTAAAACTGTAGGTGAGTTTAAAGTCAGCCCCGACGGACAGAAGGTTGCGTTTGCGTATATTGAAAATAATAAAGATCTAAATGATTGGCAGGTTCTAGACATTTCGTCGGGACAAATATTTTCTCGTGTGATGACGGTGCGTTTAGGTGATTTTGCTTGGAGCGCGGACTCTAAAACAGTTTTCTACACTCAGTGGCCTACGCGGGCTCAGATTAAGCTGGGCAATTATAGAAAGGTAAACTATCGCTGGGAAGTCGGTTCTGAAAATGCGGAACTCGTGTTTACCCCTCCGCAACCACGAGTGCGTGAATACTACAACATGGAAGAGTTTATAGATTCTAACGGTGAAACTCGCTTGCTTGCCCATCGAGTGCAAGGTCCTGCTGACGTGCCACTCGGGATGTATCTAGGGCGCAAAGGAACTGCAGATGTTTCTAGAGGCGAATTTCAGGTCGGTAGCTATGCTTGGACTACAGTTCGCCACCCCCATCGTGATCGTATTGGTCGAGTCGTTGGCGTTGATGGTGATCGTATTTTATTCCGTACCAGCGAAGCCGGAAACAAATTTGGAATCGCTGAGTTTAATGTCGTTACAAAAAGTAGCCGTATTTTAGTAAAAGAAGATCCTAGATTAACACTTATCTTTGCTCAGAAATTTGGTTCAAAAATAGTCGCTCACTATTTCGATGGTCACACCTTAGAAAACTCAGTGAAAATCATTGGTGTTGATGGAAAAATATTAAAGCAGGTGTCATTAAAATCTTTTGGAATTTTAGGACAGGGAATGATTTCGCCATTCATGGGTGGTGAGTCGAGCAAAACTGTAGATTTCAATTTTTCTACGATGGCCAATCCGCATGAAACATTTCGAATTGATTTAGAAAAAGTAACTATTCAAAAACTGGCTTCTAAAGAAGTAAATTTTGAAGCCAAAAATATTGGCTCAAAGATCGTTCATATAAAGAGTAAAGATGGAACTAAAGTTCCAACGGAAATTTATTTCAGAAAGGATCTGTATCCAGATGGAAAACTTCCAGAAAATTTTGTTGAATTCTATTATGGGTTCATCGGTATTACGAACTCGGGCCAATGGAATAAAAAGCTGCAAGTTATGCTGGATGCTGGTGTAGGCGTTGCGGTTGTTCACCCCCGTGGCGGCGGAGAGAAAGGCATACAGTGGCAGCTAAAGGGTAAGGATCGACGTATGGGTGCTGCCGAGGATGTAGTTGCTGTTGCTGATTGGCTACGCGCCAAACACGGCGTAAAAAACATCGCGGTCGGTGGGCGCTCCTTCGGTGGACTGTTGACCATGTTATTAATTGCCAACTTCCCAAAAACGTTTCAGGCCTACATCCCTAGTTATGGTGTGAGCGATGTCGTTGAATTCAGTAACGAAGGAACCTTCGGTCATGCGGCAAATGATGACTGGGGCGTGCGTCGTACGCGTAAAGGTAGCGAAGTATTAGATACAAAATTCCAAAAACTATTAGAGGAATTCTCGCCCTTGCAACAAACTCAGAAGCTAGCAGATGTGCAAGACATTGGGTATATTTTGCTAAATAGTGGCGCTAATGATGAGCGTGTTGATCCAGAACAGACAAGTTATTTTGCCTATCGTTTGCAACAGCAGCTGCCTCATTTAGCGCACAAGATATTTATGTTTGAACATGCTAATGCTGGCCATAATGCACCGAGGGCCGAAGGGCCTGATGAACTAGCAATTATTTTGGATAAAGCTTTTGGTATTAAGGAGATTTCTAAACCAAACAAAAAACAACCGTAGGATATTTACAAATCTGTAATATACATATCGGCGTAGCTGGGGTCAGACTCGTTGATAAAGTATATAAGCTTTTTATTGTCCGGAGAAATTAGGTACTGGGCTGACGCGTTTTTAAAGCCAGTTAGTTCCGTGTGCAGTCTAACATGATTTGTACCGTCAGAGTTGACCTTAAATAGTTGAGCGTTGCCGTTCTTGTAGTGTAAATAGATAACTCCACCGGGAACAGTTTTAAAAGAAATTATTTTGTCTTTCGATGTGTGCACGTTGATATTTAATTGCCTTAAATCTGTTCCGTCGATTTTTATGGAATATAAATCATAAAGGTCAGTTCCGCGGCTATCGTAGGTGAAATAGACTCTATCAGTTGAAGTGGATAGGGCAAAGGATCCAATTTTCGTATTAGATCCCACAAGTGTGCAGGAAACGCAGATGGACCCTAGGGTATTCAGATTTGTGATGTAAACATCAGACCGAGTGGAGCTTGAAGCAAACGCTGTGTAAATGACATGGTTTGAATCTGACGTGAAAAATAGCCCTGAGTAGAAATCAATTCCGCCCGCTCCGGCTAGAGGAGGGCTAATTTTCACAAAACCAGTCCCATCTATATTTACCTTATAGAGTTCGTCAATCGATAAGCTGTCGATCTTAGCAGTCAATAGGACTTTGCTACCATCCGGGGTAAATTCGGATGCAGTTACACTCTGTGATCCCGATAGGGCTGGATTTAATCTCTGCATTCCTGAGCCATCTTTATTTACCTTATATAATTCGCGAACGCCCGAAGTATTTTGTTCGGCTTGATAAAGTACCGTGTTGCCATTCGGACTTAAATTAAAATCATAGATGCCATCCGAAGTACCAATTAAAGGCGTATTTAGTTTTATATGTCCTGTCCCGTCGATATTCGTTGAGAATAATTCGAATACAGTTGAATCTCTTTCGCCGGTAAAAATAACTTTGTCGCTTTGGGGAGTGATTTCAAATTTCCCAGCTTCTCTGGTCATAACGGGATGAAGCATAGTCCAATTGGATCCATCTGTTCGCATGCTTATAATTTCTGGATCTGTGTCGCCACCATGATCCGCCAAATATACTATATACTGTCCATCATTTGAATATTTGGCATCGTAGTCCCATATTTCTTCGAATCCATGACTAGTGGTCAAATTAGTAAGACCCGTGCCGTCGAGTCCGACTTTATATATATAGTCTAAAGGGGATACGGAGAATAGGCCCAATATCATGGATTGTGAGTTCGGAGAGAACTGAACGGGCTGTCCATGACCCCAGGCGCTCGGTAGAGGCGTCACTATAGAACTAGTTGCAATATCTAAAATTGAAAGGCGCAATCCATTTTCATTTCCATCTTTTAGCATGAAAGAGCCAACTAATTTTTTGGAATCTGGAGAGAAACTCAATCCCGTAAAGTCTGCTGTGCTACCTTTGTAGAGTTCAGTAGTACTTGCAAAATCTAAAGTTGAACTAAAGCTACGATCGAAAGTTTTATAGACGATACGATTTCCTGATACAATACTCTGTTGGCCAATTAGGTATGGCAATCCGGTGTCACAATCATATAAAGTCCGTTCGTTTGCGCCATTTAAATCGATACTTTTAATTTTGCAAATCGAACTGGGAGAGACCTTTGCTAAGCTAAAATAGAATTTACCGGTAATTGAATCGTACATCTGAGAAATTTGAGATTCGAAGGGGAATGTGAATCCCGCCCCGTGAGTGTAAATTGTGGTTTGTCCTGTCCCATCAAGATTAATTCTGTATAGATTGTACCGGAAGTCGAAATCGAAATCGCCCAAAAAATAAAATTGCGAGCTATTAATGAAAAACAGACTTGGGTTAGGATAAACGCCACCATGTCTTCCAAAACCCGTAACAAGCAGTCGAGTGTTAGTTCCATCTAAATTCACTGAATAAAGATTAAAATTTCCTGACGTGGTCGGATCAGCACCATAGAGAACTTGAGTGCCACTTGGGTCAAAGGAGTAAAATATTGATCTCCGTCCGGCGACTAGCGGCGTACTCAGTTTTGCATATCCCCCAGTTCCATCTAATCTTACCGAATAGAGTTCGGTGGCGGTATCTATGTCTTGGTCCCCGACATAAATAACTTTTGAGCCATCGGGAGAAATAGCTAAAACAGAGACATCCCCCCCGGCAGGGGTTATAGGGGAACTTAATTTAATATTGTTTGATCCATCAATGTTGGAAACAAACACTTCGGATTTATTCAACGTATCTCGATCTTGAGTAAACACTATTTTTGATCCGTCCAAACTAAA
>DDTZ01000111.1:0-38060 GCA_002344565.1 Bdellovibrionaceae bacterium UBA2351
TTCCATTGCAGAACTGCGCGAACTCATTGGTGCTACCAAGAATGACGATCGTCCGCGACATTCCTTTTCACTTTACCCAGCGGGTTTTACGACGGGATCTTTTATTGAACTCACGGGTTCTCAGCGCACAGAATTCACGGCCCTATTTCTACGCGAACATCCAGACTTAAAAGTCGCGTGGGTCGAAGACTCCATCACTATTAACCCCTATGCCCTAAAGCAAAAGGGTGTGTGTCTAGATAATATTTTATTCGTCGAAGGAAAAAAAGACATCGTTTGGTGCTTAAGCCAGGTGTTAAGTTCGGGCTGTTTTCAAGCTGTAATCACAGAAAACAGTCGTTTTAATGACAAAGACTTGCGGCGCTTTCAATTACTATCAGAAAAAGCTCAGAATCATTTCTTTTTATTATCGTCGTCACCATCGACCAGCTGGGTTCCCCACCTGCAACTGAACGTTTCTAAAAAAGCCGGCGAATGGAATGTGCACGCTTTACGTAAACGAGGCGCTCTGTGAGAATCGTTTGCATTAAATTGCCAAAGCATAGCGACGCTCAATCTATCGCTGAAATATTTTATCGCGCGACTCCACAAATTCGACTTCGCCATAATGATGCGATTTTTTTAGAAATTTCTAAATGTCAGCACTTATATTCTGAATCGACGTTTATCAAACGAGCCCAAGTAACCCTGAAACGTATAGGCATCACCGCTGAACTAGCGGTAGCAGATGATATCAGTACAGCTTTATCTTTGGCCACATTTCCCGTGATTCACAAAGATTCGCTGCCGATTGATGCTCTCATTTATTATGCCGATCCATTAGCGCAGTACCCTGAACAGCATGGGCTTATCTTAAAGGCGATTAGTTTATTAAAATCGCTACGCCTGTGCACCATCGCTGACTTTTTGACTATTCCGTCTTATGAGATATCGCCCCGGTTTGGACCTACCCTGCTGTTAGCGTACCAACGCTTGCTTGGTCAGCATGAAATTCCTTGGAACGAATTTAAGCCTCGTGAAGCCGTGGAAGAAAGTCATGAATTTGATTTAGCCTATCCACCGAGGGATTTAGAACCCGTTTACTTTACCCTGCGCCCGCTTTTGGATAAAATTTATTTGCGATTGCGTGGACGCGGCCAACGGATTCGTCAGTTTAATATTATTTTACAGCAAGAGTATGCGACACGTAAGTCACCACAAACGTACGAAATACCTATTATTATTCAGCTGCCTTTTGTTTCAGTAAAAACGATCTTTCAAATCGCTAAAGAAAAATTGGATGCTGTGGTTCAACGTAAACCTCTCGAACACCCTATTATTAAAATCAGCCTCGTTGTGACTGAAGACGCTCCGTACTTAACCAGTCAACGCGATATCTTTGATCAGAAAAAAGAAGAAACATCAGAGTCCTTTTTTCATTTGGTTTCACGCTTAGCGACTAAGCTTGGCTCGGACGGCGCCTTCTTTGCTCATATCAAAGAAAACTACTTGCCGGAACGCACATGGTTTCGCGTACCTGAAAAATCAACAGTGACTATCCATGAATCCCATATTCCCGAACGTCCTTTGCGTTTATTAAAAGAGCCCCTACCCGTTCCTATTCGTGACCATCGGCTGTTTTACAATCGTATGCAGTATAACATTATAGAATGGAAAAATCCTGAAGTCCTGCTGTCCAATTGGTGGGAGATATCTGGCGGCGAACGTGTGTATTACAAACTTGTGACCCATACCGGTGATAATTTCTGGGTATTTATAAACAAGGAACAGTATTATCTTCACGGAATTTTTGAATAGGTCTATCTATGAGCTACGTTGAATTGCGCGCTAAAACTAATTTCAGCTTTTTAACGGGAGCTTCACATCCTGATGAACTGTTGTCGCAAGCATTGAAAGTCAATTTATCCGGAATGGCACTGACTGATATTAATGGCGTTTATGGTATGCCTCGTGGGTATCGCGTAGCCAAAGACTTTCCCGGATTTAAATATATTTGCGGAACAGAACTTACTTTTTTTGATCATGCGCCTCTTACGTTAATTGCTAAGACACGCGCAGCCTATGCTCGAATTTGCCAACTCATTACGCACGCTAAACTCGACAAAGAAAAAGGCGAAGGCTGTCTATTTATTCAAGATATTCTAATGGGTGTACCCGCTACGATTGCCAATGATTTAGTTGTCATCCCCAGAACAGAATCCGAACTAGACATTCACTGGGGTGAATTAAAAAAATTATTTCATCGCAATTTATATATACCTTTAACGTTCTACCAAGACGGACATGATGAAACACGCGTTCAGAAATTACTGGCTATTAAGAATCAATGGCAGTTAGACTTTGTGGCCAGCAACGATGTCGAATATCATATAAAAAAACGTAAACTCGTACAGGATGTTCTAATATCTATTCGCGAAAACAAACCTCTGGATGAAATTGGTTTTAAAATTCGAGGCAATGGCGAACGTTATATTAAAACTCCATTCCAGATGGATATCCTTTACAAAGACTTTCCCGAAGCCTTGCAGAAAACATTAGACATTGCCGATGAATGTACCTTTTCACCCAAAGAGCTTAAGTACATCTACCCATCAGAATGGATCCCGGAAAACCACACATCGCAATCCTACTTAGAAAAGTTAGTAAAAGATAATAGCAAGCGAAGACTTATTGATGCAAAGATGCAGCAACTGCTGGATCATGAATTGAAATTGATTGGCGAGCTTAACTATGCAGATTATTTTCTAACGATTTACGATATCGTACGCGAAGCCAACAGACTAGATATCTTATGCCAAGGGCGCGGTTCAGCCGCCAATTCGGCGGTTTGTTATGTACTCGGGATTACAGCCATTAATCCTGCCGAAATGAATTTGCTATTCGAACGTTTCATCAGTGCAGAACGTGGGGAACCTCCTGATATTGATATCGACTTTGAACATGAACGTCGCGAAGAAATCATCAAATATATTTACGATCGCTATGGACGCAATCGCGCCGGCATGGTCAGCGCTGTTGTTACGTATCAGTACCGCAGTGCCTTTCGCGAAGTGTGCAAAGCTTTTGGCGTCCCTGTTGGAACCTTGTCGGCAAAAAAACTAGAGCGTCAGTTTGATGAGTTAGTTCAAGACCATCCGCAGAAAGACAGCCTAAAAGAAAAAATTTCTTATATTGCTGGTGAAATGCAGGGCTTTCCACGACATCTATCTATTCACAGCGGTGGTTTTACACTGAGCGCTGATCCCATCATTGATATCGTTCCGATCGAGCCCGCCCGCAAAGAAGGTCGCACCATTATCCAATGGGACAAATATGATTTAGACATTCTAGGGTTAATCAAAGTCGATGTTTTATCTTTAGGAATGCTAACCTGCCTCAGTAAAGCATTGAAACTGACTGGAAAAAAATTATATGAAATTCCGGCAGATGATAAACCAACGTATGAAATGATCCAGCGCTGTGACACGGTGGGAACGTTCCAAGTGGAATCGCGCGCACAGATGTCGATGCTAGGACGGTTGCAACCTGCTAATTTTTACGATCTCGTTGTTCAAGTCGCCATCGTTCGCCCTGGACCCATTGTCGGTGATATGGTCCATCCGTACTTGAAACGTCGTCGCGGATTGGAAAAAGTCATCTACCCAAATAAAATTGTAGAAAGCATCTTAGGAAAAACCATGGGTGTCCCCCTATTTCAAGAACAGGTAATGAAACTCGCGATTGATTTAGCGGGCTTCAGTCCTGGTGAATCTGATTTATTGCGAAAATCCATTAATGCCTGGAAAACCAGTCGCCCGATGGGCGAAATGGGCGATCGCCTGCGCCGTGGATTGATTAACGGCGGGATGAGTATCGAGTTCGCAGATCAAATATTCAAACAAATTCAAGGCTTCAGTCATTATGGCTTTCCAGAAAGCCATGCCGCCTCGTTTGCACTTTTAGCTTATGTATCCTGTTACTTGAAATGTCATCACCCTGCCGAGTTTGCCTGTTCCCTGGTGAACAGTCAGCCGATGGGTTTTTACAGAAATGACACTATTATCTATGATGCCATCAGGCATGGTGCGCGCGTCCTGCCCGTTTCACTGAACAAATCACAATGGGATTGCACAATCGAAGAACCTAATACAGTTCGTTTAGGGTTTAAAGTCGTCAGTGGTTTAAGTAAAACGCATGTGCAGACTATGATTAACGAACGCGAGCAAAAGAATTTTACGAGTCTTACTGATTTTCTAAAACGGTCCTCTTTACGTGCGGATGTCATACAGCGACTAGCCCTAGCCAGTCGCTTTGAAGATTTTAATTGGAGTGCACGTGAATCCTTGTGGGCGATCATGGAGTATGAAAATGTGCTCACCAAACAAAGTGAAACTCAGCTCAGTTTTTTTACACACACATCGTATTTAAATGATGCCGAGGCGGCCACACAGAAAACACCACGTTTTTCCGAACTCGATGGTTTTGAAAAAATTCAAGGTGATTACGGTGCCTTTTCGTTATCCCTGCAAGGCCATCCTATGCAAGAGTTACGTAAAACCATGCCTAATATTCCAAAAATGACATCAAAAAAAATTAGGGAAATGAAAAGTGGCTCACAGATTAAAACCTGCGGCCTGGTACTGATTCGGCAAAAACCACCCACAGCCAAGGGAACGTGTTTTTCCACGCTCGAAGATGAATATGGTTTTATTGATTTAGTTTTATTCCCTGACACCTTTGAAAAGTATAACGATGTCTTTTTAAATCACTGTTTCATTATTGTAGGCGGTAAAATGGAAAGAGACGGAAATACGATAAGTATTATTGTTAATCACGTAGCGCCTCTATGGAATACAGAAACGCTACACGAAACACCACTCGCGCTAGAACCTGATCAATACTTCTGGGGCTAACAGCGAGGACGATTAATTAATTTTTAGCTTTAAGAACCTTAAGCGTGATTGATTTACCTAAAAATGATTCTACATCATCAATGGTAACTTCTGATTTCTTCAAACAACGAACCACTACTGTACCGGATGTCGACTTATCAAGTAATTTAAATTCGACTTTATGTAGCTCTACTGACTCTTGAGTCTCTGCATTCACAACGGCTACTTTAGATAAGTCAATGGCCTGCCCTTTAAACTCAGTGCCATCAAGAAAGACAGCTTTAGTAGTCACATTACAAGCTAAACCATCTTCTGTAGAGGATGACAGTTTCGCTTTAACATTTGATTCCTTTAACCATACGCCACCCAACAAGTAAGTAGATCCACCTACCGAATTGAATTTTTTTAATCCCGCGTAGCTATCCACCACTGCTTCAAATGTTCCAATTTTAGAAAGTACACGCACGGATCGAGCTAGATCTGCTTGCTGTCTATCTTGGACTGTTTTTTCAACCAAATCACATAAAGAATCAAATTGCTTCATTGACGTTGAAACCGAACTCTCATAGCCATAGCTATATGAGTTCGCTCGTGCTGAATAACACGTTGGAGATTCCGCGTGTGCAATTTTCTTTTCCGCACATAGAGGGACCAATTCATCAAATAGTTGATTTGCCTTCGCTGTATCTCCATAAGCCAGAGATGATTTTAAACTCGCGTTTTTAGTTATGATACTATTGTAAAGATCTAAAAAGCCCTGGCTACACGCACTTCCCGAACGAACTGAATATTTTGAAGATGGAGCCGGTTCCGAATAACTGTTTGAAGGTGACTGTGGTGCCGATGAGGTACTTGAAAGAACCGCATCACAAACCGCTTTGTGGTCATTGTACGAAATATTGCGGTCGCCTGATTGGCCCGAACCACTGATAACCATGACATTGGCTTTGCAACTAACACTCGCCTTGTTTTTTAAATTGGTACAGGCCGTGGTTGCATCGGACATAGAACTATATTTGGTCAACCTAGCTACTGCATTCCACGAATCCAAATACTCCTGTTTACAAGCACCACTCGCATCTTGATTAGAATCTTCACTTTTAGAACACCCTTGAAGACCTGCTAACGCAAGTACCGAAAGAAATAAAAATGTCTTCATCTTACACCTTTGTTTGATTTTTTAATACGTTAGGAATAACAGATTCCGATTTCGAAAAGTAAAAGATTATATCTCTTTGAAATCTTTCTGCGTAAAATGGCATTTGAAACAGTAAATTTTTCCTACCCCGCATCAGGGATAGCCATAGATTGATTAATAGGTCTTCGCGGTAAAACACTGTGTTCATAAGAATCAAATACCTCTAGCAGGCCAGACTCATACGCCCACTTGGCCACACGCACACGTATTTGATTTACTAGCTCTTTCGTACGCAAACTTTGAGTCGATAGCTGATTCAAATCATGGATCAGCTGAGCCTCAAGTTCGATTAATCGCAAGCGCAGACGCATGCGATCTCCTGATCGCAGTGTATCCAAAATCGGATGATTCTTCCAATCCCGAATAAAAAACAACATATGTGTTTCCATATTTGTTTTTTCAAGATCTGGACGATCTAACCTTTGCAACCATGCTAAAGCCTCTCGCCCGTGCTCTTCGGTAATGCGCGCGTTGATCTCGAATTCAGCTTCAATGGAATCCTCAAAGCGCTTAAACTTAGCAAGCTTATCTTCGGCAATCAAACGACTGACATAATCAGCTTCGTTCTTAAGACCTTCATAATCGAAATTGAATTGGCGTAGTTCATACCCGATTCTATCGCCTTGACCATAGATACCCGCGCGCAGAACTGTCGATAGAAAATACTTTCCAGCAACTAAGTTTTTAAGTTTTTTACCAGTAACTATCTGGTGTTCTAATTCCCTCGTCGCTTTTGCGCCCACGGAACTCATGGGACCTAATACGTAATGAGTAATGTTAGCAGCAGGCAGTTTAGTTGGATCTTTCAAGTATTTTTGATAACCAAGGACAAGATTACGCAGCTGAGCTCGATCTGCGGAAAACGATACAAAGCCACTCAGCGGTTGTTTAACCTCTTTACGATTAAACACGACATGAACTTGGGCGGCACCCCGTCCATACCGTCGTTCCATCTTATCGACAGCTGCATTCAAGGATTCTAGAGACAGGAAAATCATACCCGTAGCTTCGAATGTACCGTGGCCTTCTCGGTCCATCTCGGACGGTATCCAATCGGGAGCCGTTGAGAGACGAACTAAGGTATTCACACGTCCGTTCGTATCGTCCCGTAACATCATTTTCATCTTTTCAGATGAGCTTAAACTAGCCCACTTTTTTTCGGATGTGCCATGAGGGCGGTAGTCAGCCAATAACCGGGGCGTTCGATCAATCGTATATTCGATTTCAAGCCCATACGACAAAACCGGCTTTACAAGTCTGTAAAAACTTCCACAGGAATGGGTATCGGCACTCGCCCAAAACGAAAATAACAATAGAATAAGTCCAACTGACGTCCAACGTTTCTGCATGGAAATGAGTTAGGCAATTTAGCGACCAGATTATCCCTAACTACGACCGTTAACCAAGCCATCAATCATCCCACGGATGAATACAAAGCCTTTTTCTTGAAGGTTCATTCCAATTAAAGGATGGGCCATATCCATAACATCGCTTTCGATGTCCTCTACCTTTGGTTTTTTCTTATCAAACAAGAAGTATAAACCAAGTAGACTTAAAATCATGGTCGAGAAAAACAGAGCACATGACATTTTGAACGCGTCTTGATATTGCGCTACCCATGTTTGAAATGCGTATCCTAATTGAAAAAGTGAAAAAATTAAAATAGACACACACACGATACCTAAACAAAATTTTAAAACAATACTTTGAGCTTCTTCTTCGATAAATGATTTAATCATTGCTGAATCCCCTTACGTTAAATCACGTGCTCCATAAAAAAGAGGCCAGAGATTGGTTGTCCCTGACCTCAATCATTTTCTTAATTTAAATACTAGTGACGACGACGCATGGCTATAGTTAACAAACTACCCGCAAGCAAACCAACGCCGGCAGCAATAGCGATACCTGTTCCTGGGTTCGCTTTTACATACTCACGACTCGACTTAGTATAATCCATTGCAGTGTTAGCAAAATCTGAAGCGATAGCGCCTACTTTTTTACCAGCATCGTATGTCATTTGAGTCAATTGGTCTTCACCCGTTGCCACTTTATCTTTCACGTTGTGAGCCACTTTATCCACTTTATTGAATGTTTCCGTTGTTACGTTAGCCATCGCTATCTCCTTGTTAATTTTTGATGGAACTAATCCATCATTGTATTGAGTCACCTATACGTCACACTCAAAAACTTAATTGCAAATGCTAAGCCCACAACGCTGTGGCTTTATTTTTTTATACGCGATTGCCAACGTACAAATTTTCCCTAAAGAAAGTGGGGAAAAAAAGGATGACTCAGGTTACCTTTTCAACGTGAAAAAATATAATACTACCGGTAAGCGCATTTGATCGATTTTTTTCATGGCCACCCTTTTGCTTTGTTACGTTTCCGACTCAACAAAATGTTTTGAAAAAACATACAACAAAAGGAGATGTTTATGAAAAAAGGTTTACTATCACTAGCGATCGCCGCTTTGATTCCAATGTCTGGTTTCGCTGCGACAACTGAAAACGGACTTATGGAAAAATCGGTTCGTGCAGCTCAAGTTTTGGATGAAGTCCTAAAAATCCAAGACAACTCAATCCCACAAGATCTACTAGATAGAGCGGTTTGTATCGCTGTACTTCCAGATGTAATACGAGGCGGATTCGTTTGGGGCGCCCGTCTCGGTCAAGGTTTAGTATCTTGCCGCGTTGAAAATGGTTGGAGCCAACCTTCTTTCGTAAGAATTGCCGGCGGCAACTGGGGCCTCCAAATTGGTATCTCGTCTGTCGACATGGTTCTTGTATTTGTTAACCCAAATGCAGTTGAGCGCCTAAGCGTTAACAATTTCACACTCGGTGGCGATGCGTCTGTAGCGGTTGGTCCGATTGGCCGCGAAGCTAAAGCCAACACTGACTATCAATTAAAAAGTGAAGTATACAGTTACTCTCGCGCACGAGGTTTATTCGCGGGTTTAACAATTGAAGGCGCTGCTTTGGCTATCGATCATGATGCGAATGCAACTATGTACAACAATAAAGCCGTTCCTCGCCAACTACTAACGACTGACGGCAGCTACGCTCCATCTTCACTACGTACCTATGTGCGTGCTCTAGATGCCAACGCTCCGTAATTAATTTAAGCAGTTACCTCAAATAAACAAAAGCCTAAATGAGTCATCATCTAGGCTTTTGTTCTTTATAGCTAACACCTAAACACTATTTAGTACTAGAGTCTTTCTTTTGGCGAAGCAGATGATGGAAACGATGAGCCTTTGCCGGATCCTTAGCAGAGTTATAGTTTTTACCCTTTTCATAGTCCGCTAAATCGCGAGCGCGCCATGTATTTAACGCTGTCATCATTTGGGCTGGTGTGAACGTTACTTTATTAGCCTTTTCGCCATCTTCGATGAACGCATAGAGTTGATTAGAAACTTTATCTAACATATACATGGTATTCAAAGCATCCTTACCCATATTTAAAGGAAACTTTTCATCCAGGAAT
Source organism: Bdellovibrionaceae bacterium UBA2351 (assembly GCA_002344565.1). Taxonomy (GTDB): domain Bacteria; phylum Bdellovibrionota; class Bdellovibrionia; order Bdellovibrionales; family Bdellovibrionaceae; genus UBA2316. Next base: position 9,553 of record DDTZ01000111.1, read on the forward strand.
GTATCCACGAACGGCACCCGACGACCGACGTATGCTAAGTCTGTTCCCAACCGCCCTGTCAAAGGAACATAGAATTGGTAATCATAATCATCCATCCAAGCGTACATACCTGACAATATAGCATCCATGATGTGTGTCTTATGAACACGAATATAATCGCGCCACTCTAACACTAAATCAAAATACGGTTCAATTTCCATATCAGCTGGCGCGAATGTTTCCTTCACCTCGACCCCGATGTCATTTAAGAATTTTCTATTTTTTGGATCGATTAAAGATTTATACTGAGGCAGATTATATTTTTTGCTTCCCAACAGCGAATACGCCAAAGACACAACCTCGGAACAGAACAAGCACTTGCGTGTCTTCGCATCGTTAGATGGCTTGATATCTGTTGGATTGTCGATCTTCATGCCAAAATCGTAGCAAGGATTTGGATAACGACTTTTACCGAATAATTTCTTGTACTTTAAAACCTCATCCCGAACTTTGCTGGCCGCTTCATGAGCCGCTTGTTCGTTTTCGTCTTTAGACAAGCTCGGATCATTCAAACGAAAAACAACAGATCGCACCTTCATATCTGAATAGTCGGCAATATCAGCTACAACGGTGCCGAATTCAATATGAGCCTCAACTGTTTCGACCTTTTTAGTTACCGGATCTACCCACACAATACCTGCATGAGAGAAGTTAGAATCCTCATTCGTAATGCGCGCGATAGCCGCAGATACCGAGGCCGAACCACGTGATAGCAGGACGTCACCTGATTTAGGTTCATAACGGGTTGGGTCTGCTGGTTTATATTTCTCATTCCATGCAAAGTTGACAGAACTGCCTTTAAATACGCGGTTAAACGTTTCATCACTGCGCACTGAAAGTCCCGGCGCTGATAAAACATTTTCAGCCAACATGCCTAAGTAGTCCTCTAAAACGCGCATTCCTCGAAAGAGACGTCTGTGAGCCACTGCACATGGCTCCGTAATTTTAGCAGATTCAAAGAAACCAGTTCGGAAGTTTTCACGAATAAACACTCGTAAATCAAAAAGTTCTTGAATCAGCTTTGGGGCATTAGCTTTTAAATCCGTTAGTGAAAACTGATCTATTTTAATAGAGTTTAAGTCATCATAAACTTTACTCAATGTAGCGGCACACTCATTAGAAACTATCAACGTGCGATCAGAAAACATCGTCTTGATATTTTGAACTTTATAACTTAGATCAGCAGCCGTTTGCTTGGGGTCAGTTGACGAAAAGTTTCCGGAGCCACTTTTTTGAGTATAAAAATTTAAAAAGACACCCACAAAAAACATAACGGCAACAATGAATACACCGACACTAAAATTCCAACGTCGCTTCATAAAAACCCCTTTTTGTTAACAGTTAATCATCGGAAAATGACCCCGTAACTTTATGAAAATTAGCGACCAATCATCCGAGAAATCCGGCGACGACACGGCTCGAAACGACAAAAGGCCGGCTCTTTCGAGCCAGCCTTTTGGATGGAGTGACCTATTTTAAAACAAAAATTATCGTTTTAAGAAGATCATAACAACGCCTTTAGACGCTTGTGCTTTTAGATCAAAAATTCCCGTGTTTCCATCAGTGGGCGCAGCACCTGATGCTTCCGCAGTGTTCTTAATTTTGGCGTCGCCAGTGTTAAAAAACTTCTCGAGGGCGTTTGGACGCTCAGCCATATTATGAGTGTCTACACTTTTCACTTTAAGTTCGTCTTTTAAAAACGACTTTAGATGACTAATGCGATTTTTCGCAAGCCCTACTTCTTCTTTTGTTTGCTTTCCTGTTTCTGAAGGATATTCTTTGTCGGACCAAGCTAAAATTTTAACTTCGTCGATCTTACCTTTTTGAGCGGCTTCTTGAACTGCGGCTCTGATTTCGGCTTTTTGTGCGTCAGTTAATTTGTCAGAATTCTTGTCGAAGCTAACTTCTTTAACTTGAGCGGCACCTAAACGATCCGCTGCATCTTGAGTCGTCGTCCAAGCGTGGGCTGTCATTGCGAAGGCGATTGCTACCAATACGGGTGTAAACATTCTCATAATAAACTCCTTGTTAGTTAATATTTTCATTTTATAAATGGTAATTAGGGAAGCGTTCCAGATGGACGTTTTCCAGAAATAAGAGAAATCACAAAGCTGATAACAGCTAATACTAGGAATACGCCTAGTAGCGCTTTACCAATATCCATCGAGATACCGGCAAACCCTGTCGCGCCAAAAAGAATACCTAAAAGCGCCAAAACGAAAAATATAATTGCTGCACGTAACATACGAACCTCCTTTAAAAAGTTTCAATTTTAAGGGCCAACTCGATTCGCTCGGTTTAGCCAGTTTAATAATTAGTACCAATATTTAACTACGCCACCCAATGTGAACGTATCGACTTCTTCATCGCCAACAACTGCGTACCGGGCACTTGCGCCCAATGAAAAAACGCCATCATCAGTCCGAGCCACCGGAATATCAAAACCCAACAGTGGTGCAATAGCCAAAGAAGTGCCATCTGGTTTAAACACCGACCCTACACCCACACCAATGTAACTATTTTTTATTACCGGTGTCGTCCCACCAAAATTGTAGGAACCCTTTAACCACAGAGTATTTCTATCTTGAGCTTCATCACCATCGTCGATACGTGCATGGTTGAACTCGGCCGCAATTCCAAATGGAATGTACGGCTGGTAGCCAATATCGATAGCAACCTCAGACGCGGTAATTCCGCTGGCTTCTGGTTGAGCCGCGCCCAATAAAATACCCACATGCGGTTTAAATTCCGACAATTGAGTTACTGGTTTTGGAGCAGGCATTGTGTTCGTTTGCGCCAGAGCATTCATAGATGCTGTCAGTGTTACGGCAGAAATCACGGCAAGAATATTTTTTTTCATGGTACACCTCTATTGTTTGACGTTACTACTATAGTTCTACTGGGAAGCTTAAACTTACAGAATAACCACGATTGTTAGCGTCCACCGCTGTAGTGCCACCAGATCTATCGACTAAACCGTACGATTGAATTTCTGTGGAATTATAAGTTAAATCTTGGTACTCAACATTTACGCTGACAGCGGCAATATATAAGCCTGCACCGACTCTCCAACCATTGGCTTCTTTAAACTTCAAATCTAAACCTTGCACACCCGATGCCGGATCATTTTCACCGGTCACAACGTAACCTGCTAGTAAACGGATACCAAAGTACGGAGTTTGCAAACCCACAAAGGGAGCCAAGTCGTAAACATTTGAGTCAGCGGTTTCGTAGAAGGAATCTTTTAATTGGGTCTTAGAATAGCGAGCATCTAAACCTAACATAAATATTTCCGAGGCATGGCCTCCAAAACGAAGACCCACACCGTAACCATTTTGCTTACCCGACGTATCGTCCGAAATAAGTGGTAATTGGGACGATTTGATTGTCGTGTCTTCCTGCGAGGTAATCAACATCGGCTCTAAAAAAAATCCTCCAGGTGAACGATAACGGGTATTATCCTGCGTGCGACTAGATTGTTCCGCTACTGGTGGATTAGTTGGCGCGTTTGTAGGTGTCTTTGAAGGAGTCGTAATATCATTGGGGTAGCCCGTCTGCGCGAACGACGCTTGTGCACAAAACAAAGTCAATGCTGTCAGTGTAATTAATAGTTTTTTCATTTTATCCTCTTAGTTGTATTTAGAAAAGTATAAGTGCGAAGCAACTACTCCTTCAGATTTCTTTTTCAAGTTACTGAAAGTGTAGCTGCTTCACGAATGTTTAGATTAAATTAAAGGAGTTGGATTAATAGCGACCCCTGTGTAGGTTCTGCTTTGTTCAAAATTTTCAAAATCACCTTTAAGCTCGGTTGTCATCGACAAATCTTTTGCTCCAGTCTCTTCCAAAATCTTCTTAGCTTTATCGGCCCATTCAGAGTCATCAACATGAACGGACATTAGGATTCCGCCTTCTTTCACAAAACCTTCATAGCGTTTAGCTTCATATTCTGGAATTCCAAGGCCAACTAGAGCGCCGCTAACAACGCCCACGGCACTGCCAACACCCACACCCGCTAGCGCTGCCATGATAGGACCGGCACCAACAAAAGGACCCACACCGGGAATTGCGAGCAAGCCTATCCCAGCTAATAGCCCCAGCACCCCGCCCAATACGGCTCCTGTGCCAGCACCCGCAGCTGCGCCCTCAGGAGCTTTCGAACCTTTGGTATGTTTTAACTCTTGAAACCCCGATTCCTGCGGCATCAATATAGATATATCGCTTAAGCGAAACCCATTTAGCTTCAGTCTATCGACGCCTGCCTCTAAACCGCTTTTATTGTCATAAATCGCAAATACTGCCTTATCGCCTTTTTTCATAAATATCTCCTTTGTGTACTCGATCAAACAATTCTAAAGTCTACTCCGTAACTACATCTGTCATATTAAGAACATTTGAAACGCCAGAAATTTTTTTTGCTTTCGAGACCAATGTTCGTTGTTCTTGAACCGATTTCACCGGGCCCTTTAACGTAACTTCACCATTAACGGTAATAATCTTTATATTTTGAGCGTAAGTCGACAGAGACTTATCGTTAACAAGAGCTTGTCTGAGATCAGAAGAAATCTGGATGTCTTTGTCGGACGTACCGTGCTTATCCGCCGTTCTTTCCTGCGCAAGTTGATCGCGCTTGTTTACTTTTGTATTATCAGCAGACACAGCGGCCGATACCGATAATGAAAACATAAAACTTATGATGGTAAGTATTCGTAATGTCATAAAGCCTTCTTTCCTAGATCAACAGATTCAGATTTTTTAGTTATTTAGGTTTCTGTCTCTATCTGTGCTTTCGCGCAGATTTTCTTTTACTTCATCTGTTTTTCTAACTGTCGCTTCTTTAAAGCGTTGAACGATATTATTTAATTTCTCAGATACATCTTCTTTTCTTTGACCATATCTCTGCTGAATGATGCCTGAAATTGAATCTAGATTTCCTTTGGCTTGCTCGAGCTCATCACCTGTAACATTACCCCAAGCTTTTCTGATTTCGCCTTTGATTTCGCTCCATTTTCCTTGGATTACATCTTGATTCATTACCAACTCCTTTAAAAGTTTGTTGTGTGTGTGCAATATCTATGAAAGTTAACAAAGCAATTTGAATGCCTGATATTTTTTTGATAGGGAGGCCGTTTTTCGATCATGCTGGGGCAATTTTGCTATACGAAAGTGTTTCAAAAGACAAATTTCCCCACTGCTTCGTTTAGACAAAAAAGTTAGGTCACGCTAACGTTAAGGCTTACAAAGCGAGGTGACTATGTCTAATAACTATAAATGTATATTTCTAGCCTGCCTACTCACACTACAGATCAGCTGCGCCAGCAAAGGATTTAACCGCGGCGAATTAAAAGAACAGATCAACGTTACGAGACCAGAATTCAACGATCAGGAGATTAAAAACGAGTTCAGTAAAAAACCAAACCTACCTAAGAATGCCAAGTTAGCCGTCTATTTTAAAACCCCTCCCCAAGAAAGAAATCAATCTCATCCGGATTGGCGCTGGACCGAAAATGATAAATCTGTTTTCGCAGAAATCGCGAGTGAGCTAAAAAAGGAGGGCGTCATCTCTGGCGCATTTCCCATCGTTCATTCACTTGTTAATGATGATGATCTTAAATCATTGAGGCTCGTCGCAGCTAAACATCAAGCCGATGCGCTCTTAATAATTAGTGGTGCTGGTCAAACCGATCGCTATATTAACAATCTCGGTTGGACATATGCACTCCTATTACCTGCACTCTTTGTTCCGGGCTCTGAAGCTGAGACACTCTTTGTGTCGAGCGCCACCCTATGGGATGTGCGTAACGAATATTTGTATCTAACGGCAGAAGCAGAATCGACTAAGACCAGCACCTACGTCGCAGCGTTTGGAAAGTCAGATAAAGAATTAATCAACGATGCGAAGACGGCCTCACTCGGCCAATTAAAAGTAGAACTTTCAAAGATGATCAAAGGAACAAAGTTACAATGAGTCTACGAGTCGCAATCGGAACACTCGTTATAACGCTTCAAATCTCGGCCGCCGGTTTTCTCACTGTGGGATACGGGCATGGCGGCGACTCGCTTTCAAACGCGTCTGGCGGGCAAGACTATTCAACTCAAGCGGGGTCAGGTTTATTTTTTGTTGGTGGCTTACTATTTCCAATATCTACGACGACACCTCACCGTTTTGAAGCTCAGATCGGAGCCGGTTACCTTTTTCAAAATGACGAACACTCAAAAGACGACTCGGTGTCTTGGTCTCGTATTCCGATCGAAGCTTTATATTACTATCATAATACCAGAAACAAATTTCGTTTAGCTTGGGGTGCTACCTATCATATCGCTAATAATATAGATAGCCGGGGAGTTAACAAGAGTGCGGAAACGCGTGCCGAGAATGCCTGGGGACGAATCCTAGTTGTAGAAAAATTATGGAGCACAGAAACCGGCGAGACGATGTCCATCGGACTTCGTCACACGTCCATAAACTATCGCCTAAGCGCTTTTGATAAAATCGTTAATGGAGATGCTTGGAGTGTGACGTTTACGGGATTACTATTTTAATCCGTTTTCAACAGAACGTTGAGTTTGAAATACGATAAAAGTAACTAACAAAGTTTTAATGGCGTCGCCAGGAAGAAAGGGCAACACACCTGAAACTAATAATGCCTTAGCGGGAACGAAAATAGATAATACTAAAACACCAAAACTAAATGTAATAGCACTCCCCGACACCGCCGCTAGCCAAGTTCTGAATAATGATTTCGTCCAACCTGAATCAGATAAAAATCCCATCCAATACGACGCCACGACCATACCCATCAGGTAACCAAATGTAGGTCCCACAACTAATCCAGTCGTACCCATAGCAAATACTGGTAAACCTAAAGCCCCTACTACTAAATACAACAACACAACTGCTAGGCCACGTTTACGTCCCCACAGAAGCGCCGTCAGTGCGACACCAAATGTTTGGCCCGTGATTGGAACCGGTGTCCAGGGCAATGGAATAGCAATTTGAGCTAACAACGATAAAAGCACAACGCCGAACACAACCGATAAGCTGTTGTCTAAAACTTTATTACCGCGATTGATGATTAATTGAGGAATTAATGCGTGTTCTTGAGTCATGGGCGCTCCTTTGTTTAAGCGCCCCCAATCTATAGTTTTGACTAGGATAGTTCAACCTTAAACTAATCGGGATAAATCGAAATTTTAAGGGTTTTAACTAAATTCCAGAACTCTTTGCCGTTGATTTGATCATCATATAGATACACAACTAACTTGCGGGCTTTGACCGATGTCGTTTCGCCGAGTTTATTTAAATGTTCATAGACGATTTCATGCACAATTAGCGCTGACTTATTTCGTGAATCCAAACGATCCCAAAGCTTCGTGTCGATAACAAAACGTTTTTCTTTTGGACCGATTTCTTCCTTGCGGATGGCAATTTGTTTAACTTCACAGTTTTTATCTTCAGGTTTAAATGCATGAAATGAATCCTTAACATCCGTTAAAGCCACACCATCTTTGAATTCTATGTCATGAACAATCGATTTCAACCGTTCTTGATACTGGGCACTTAGTTTTGGAGACACCGACTTTAATCGCTTAAACACTTCCTCCGCGATCGCTTGATAATCCAGATGCTGACTATTCCCTGGAAATTTAATTGTCGTAGAGGCTTCGTAGAAATCTAAAACTTCAATCGAATCCTTACAGACGACTACATTACCACCATTGCCGATACGATTGGCTAGCGCAAATAAGCTGACCGAAATCACTAAAAGTATTACTTTACATTTTGATTGCATAACGTTCTTTCTGACCTTCGACTGTTTCAAATTCGATAACTAAATTGTTAACCATAGTTCCGACCGGCTTATTGATTAAAAGCCATTTTCTTAAAAACATTTTTCCTGGCACGGCAAAGGGAGTGTACAAATGATGGCCAGGTACTTTTAAAGCGGCCTCAGCCTCACGATCTTCTTTCGAGTATTGGCTACCTGTCGCCCAGGCCAGTCCGGAAAGTGCGGTCACAGCGCCCACAGCCACAGCATTACTGTTTCCGCTGCGTGAACCACCCACGGCAATCGCGCCCCCCGCCGCCGCCAAACCCGCTTGAGCTAACTGATTGTTCCGCTCATTCATTTTAAGTTCATACTGCTTAGCATCGACCCACGATTGTAAATCGTTGCCTACGACAACGCTAATTTTAGATTTGCTAGGATCATCAATTAAAACTTCAGCGCGATTGATGCGAATCCAGTCCCCCGAGGTATTTTCAATAGTAAGTTCAATTTCTTGAAACGGGCTTTGTGGTTTGGAATCTACGGTCTTACCACTAATCTTCATTTGAAGAGTCTTTTTACCACCAATTACTTCACCTTCATTGCCAGGGTGTTTAGACGCACAACTGATCAGTGTGGCTATTGCAAAGAATGTAACTACGAAATTTTTCATGGAAGCTCCTCTAAATTAGTAATTGGAAATAATTGTAAATTTAAATTGTAAACGTGATCGGGTTTAGATTTATCCGAAAACTTTTGAATCTGATTTAGAAAGCGATCTATATGATTTTTAAGCTGCGGAATATCTTTTGTATTAATAGCAATACAAAGAGAATCAAAGTTTTTCATCGAATTATCAACAGTGTCGACTTTTTCACTCGCTAAGGCTAAATTTTGTTTGTGATACCGCCGTATTGCCGACGAAGGTATTTCAGATATTACCTTTAGAGGATCACCGATTTGAATAAACTTAGGTGACGTCTCTACAATTCCTAAACGCAACAAGCGCTGTAAAGCTTCATTAGCGTCTTCAACAGAAATGTTTAATTTGCGCGCTATCCACCGAGGATCGGCTTTAGCGTTTGGAATACGAGTTAGACTCAAAATAGCGACGTGATACCAATCTGCCATCATTTTAAACTGATCTTCAGATAAAGTCCGGAAGGATTGCTGTTCATCAGTTAGAGTCGCTGGGTTTTGGCGTTTCGCTGAACTTCCCACTAAGGAATCAACAAGTGTTTGCTTTTCAAATGGTGAAATATCGAGTTTCTTATTTATTTTCTCTAGGGCTTTTAATGTCAGAGGTCGTTTACCTGACATGACTTGCGAAACTTGCGCCGGACTTAATTCAAGCCAGCGAGCAAAGGCCCGCACAGAAAAATTAGGATTCTTTGTTTTTCTTTTTGTAAACTCAGATTTTAAAAACTCAGATGTTACCGTCATGCCGCCAAGATAACGAAGCTGTTTCGGTCTGGCCAGCACTTTTTTGAAACAGTGTTTCAGAATTTGAAACAGAGGCATAGCCCTTTGAAAACTAGTAAAATTTATAGATCACAAGAGCATGAATCCGTTTCCAAGCCCCCCATGTGTTCCTTTTTTGATAGTCTTAAAAAAAAAGAGCCATGCACGTTCGTGATGGCTCTCTCAATACTGAATCGAAGTATTCTATTTCTAAAAACTATCGTCTTACTTGCGTCGCTGCCTTAACTGCGGCAAGAACATCAACGAAGCCGTATCCGTATGTATTGTTCGGAATAGTATTACCCGCTAGGTCACCGCAGTTTTCACCCGCAGTTATCGGTTTAGCTGTTTTCGTTAATACCGCTGCTGTTTCAGCGATACGACCGACGTAGTTTTTGTTTGCGGACCAAAGAAGAGCCACAACGCCAACGATGTGTGGACCCGACATAGAGGTACCGCTCATTGTTTGGTAACCGTTGCCAGGAACAGCGGAACGAATGTTCACGCCCGGAGCCACGATATCAGGACCAACAGCGCCATCTAGTGCCGATGGACCACGGCTAGAAAACGAAGCAATCCTCATCGAGTTGTTTGTTGCACCCACAGAGAATGTTAATTGCGAGTGATTAGCTGGAGGATCCGCGATTGTTGAACAACCTGGGCCTTCGTTACCAGCACTGGCTACAACCATGATACCCGCTTGGTACATTACTTTTAGGATTTCGCTGAACTCGTCACCTGTGCAACCTTCAGAACGTGTGCAACCCCAAGAGTTATTCATTACATGCGGAGCGTATTCTGTTTTCCCATCTTTTTGTGGATCGCCACCAAATGGGTATGGTGCAAAGAAGAACTGGAAGCACTCAGTGTACGTCGCTACTGTTCCGACACCGTCATCCATATTGCGGCAGGCAATCCAGCGCGCTGCTGGTGCTACACCGACTTTATTATTCGCACCGTCACCACCCGCAACCGTTGCGATAGTGTGAGTTCCGTGACCACCGTCATCGCAAGGAACTTTAGAGCTGTAACCACAACGGTTACGTGTATTACGTGATGTTTGTTTGTGAATAGCATCGTGCCAGTTGTAATCATGGATTACGCCGCGACCTGTGTTACCACGGTATTGACGTACCAAAGCCGGGTGATCCCATTGAACGCCCGTGTCTTGGCCCGCGACTACGATACCTTGACCTTGAACATTCATCGCCCAAACTTGATCAGCTTTGATAGCAATTAAGCTTTGCTCAACACCATTTATTGCAGGTGGATTCGACTCTCTTGAATTGCCGATCGGTTTCATTCTAAATGGCGTATTGTAAGACACTTTTCTTACCGCCGGATGTCTTTGTAATTCAGTCGCTAATTGCGCGTCTGCATTTCTAACTAAAATTGAGTTGTTGATATAGAAGCTTTGGTATTGGTAACCACGTTGCTGTAGTGCCTGCCAGATTGGGGCTTGAGTTTGACGAGCATTCGCTACTAAGTCCGTGTACATCGCCTTCATTTTGTAGGCACGGTCTACGACCATGTTCACTCGAGCAAAATTAGGTTGTGCTTTTAAATACACCATCATTTCAAAACGTGGGTTGCTCTGTGCCAACGCTTGAATCGAGATCAGTGTCGCTACTAATGAAAGTAGGATTTGAGTTGTAAATTTCATTATGGTTTCCCTCCAGGGTCGCCATAAAAATCTATTGGCCGCTAAGGGTCAACCTTGATCTCTCAGGGCACAGTGCAGAATAACAATTAAGTGGCCATCTGCGATTGCCTCTCCTAGGATTTGTCGTCAAATAGCATAAAAACAGACTTCGCTGCTGACTCGGCCTTAAAGATTTTCTAAACTGATTCTCTTCATGCTTATAATGACATCAAAAGGCTTATACTGTCCTGCTGGCCAGTTTTACATTGACCCCTCACGCGCAGTCGAACGTGCGGTGATTACCCACGCGCATTCCGACCACGCCCGCAAGGGAAGCCAGATGTATTACTGCGTAGATTCCGGAGTGTCCCTCTTGAAATCGCGTATTGGAAAAAATATTTCAGTTTCTCGATATACCTATGGTGAAGTTTTTGAAATCAATGGCGTTCAAGTCTCCTTTCATCCCGCGGGACATATTTTAGGCTCCTCGCAGGTTCGGTTAGAACTCAATGGCGAAGTTTGGGTTGCATCTGGTGATTACAAACGTGAAAAAGACCCGACGTGTGAGCCTTTTGAAACTGTAACCTGCGACGTATTTGTTACGGAAGCTACCTTCGGCACACCAAGTTTTACGTGGAATAAAAGCGCCGATTTAGGACAAGAAATTCTGACGTGGTGGCATCAGAACGCTAGCCAAGGCTATAATAGTGTGATTTTTGCCTATTCATTGGGAAAGACCCAACGGATCTTGGGCGAATTGTTTCCGTTGACCAGCAAACCGATCTACTGTCATTCGGCGGCCACAGAAATCAATGACTGTTATCGCGCCCATGGCGTGCCATTAGCACCGACCCGTTGTTTAAGTCGCGTCGAATATGACCGTGTACTTTCGGGAGAACTTTTTATTGTGCCACAATCATTTATGAATTCAGACCAGGTCGAACTTATTGGACGCCGATACAAAACAGCATTTGCATCCGGTTGGACTGCCCAGCGTGGGGGCAATTTTGATCACGGCTTTGTAATGTCGGATCACGCCGATTGGAATGACCTCGTTCAAACAATTGTCGAATCCAAAGCAAAGAAAGTCTTTGTTCAACATCGAGGCAAAGGTGCCTTAGTTAAACATTTAAACATGCTAGGTATCGCCGCGTTTCCCGATAGCGATTTATTCCCAGAAAATCCCGATCAATTGAGTCTATTTTAATGGCTAAAGAAAAACGTATTGCCATTCCGCTAACTGAATTTGCCGTGCCGGCTCCTCGCCGAGGAAGTATCGATGCCTATTCAGGGTTTGGCCGCAGTCAACAAATGGGAATTGAGCTTCATCAACGTGTACAAGCCCTGCGGACAAAATCTCATCCAAACTATCGTGCCGAAGTCAGCACGTCCCACGACTTTTTTTTAGACGACTATATTTTTGAAATTAGTGGCCGTATTGACGGTATTTTTGACATAACGGAATCGCAAACTGAAACCAAGATCGAAGAAATTAAATCTAGTTTTAATATTTTTGAACTCTCAAAACGTATACGTGAATCAGGCATTGATCATCCTTACTGCTTGCAGCTGTTAACCTATGGTTACATCCATTGGCTGCAGACGCAGAAAAAACCGATTCTGACCTTGCACTTGATTTCGTCGCGTAATTTTGAATCTATGGACATGGATATTGAACTCGATATTGTGAAATATGAAGCCTGGATGAATCGTCGACTGCATGAACTAGTTGCCGAAGTCAAACTGGCAGAAAAACGAGTGAAGCGCCGAATGCAGGCTTCAGAAAATTTTCAATTTCCATTTACCCAACCTCGCGCGGGTCAAGTCGAACTGATTCAAACAATTGAAGACGGCATGAAAGACAATCAACCCATGCTGCTACAGGCCCCGACCGGTTTAGGTAAAACCGTTGGCGTTTTGTATCCGACGTTACAAGAAGCGCTGGCCCGCGGACAAAAAGTGATTTATCTAACGCCAAAAAACAGTCAACATGCCGTCGCCGAAGAAGCCATCGAAAAACTGCAAGACAACGGCGCCAATATCAAAGGCATGACGTTAACCGCAAAAAGCAAAATGTGCTTTAAGAACGAACCGCTATGCAATCCTGATTACTGCGAGTTCGCTAAAGACCACTACACCAAAGTGGCCGAAAATAAGATTTTGGAAAAGTTGGCTAAGAAAAAACGACTTAGCAGCAAAACCTTCAAAGACATCGGCGAAGAATTCCAGGTATGCCCGTTTGAACTGCAACTAGATGCCGCTCAGGATATGGACACTGTGATCTGCGATTACAACTATGTGTTTGCACCTCGATCCGCGTTTGGACGCTTAGCTAGTTCTGGGTTAATTTCAAAAGGTAAACCGAATCTAGTTATTGATGAGGCCCATAATCTGCCTTCGCGTGCAATGGACTACTACTCACCGTCCTTGTCCGTCGCTACATTAGAAAAAATGCGTGCGGAACTGCATTTAATTCCTCTCAGCTATCGTCGTCAGGTCGATGATATGTTTGATGAATGCATAGACGTTGTTAAATCCTGTGCTCCTAAAAATATCACGACGGCAACCAAAATTCATGCCCCTTCAGACGACTTCCTAGTTCAGGACGCAGAACTCAGAACCTTTCTTTCGGGATATTTAAATTCCGAAGTCGATATTCAACCAGGCGATCCCGTCATGCGCCTCTGCTTTTATTGGTCAGAGTTTACAGCGGCTCTGCAGTATGTATCAGGTGACCATCCTGAATTTTTCACTACCTATCATCCAAGCCCCGCGTGCATCAAAATCACCTGCTGCGATGCTTCGAATATGCTAAAGGATTGCTACAAGGAGTACGCCCAAGTCGTCGGTTTTTCCGCGACACTCAAACCTTTTTCATACTACAGTCAGATGTCAGGACTAAATGTTGAAAATTTAAAAACGGCTGAATTTGTATCTCCGTTTCCAAAATCCAACCGCAAGCTACTAATCATTCCACAAATTTCGTCTAAATATTCTGAACGTGTCCATAACTATCCAAAAATTGCGGATGCGATTCACAAAATAGTAAAATTAAAAAAAGGAAACTATATCGCCTTCTTTCCAAGTTTCGACTTTATGGAGCGCGTTTCCGCCTTGTTTGAACCTCCGCCTGGATTCCAAATCCTACAACAAGCCCGCTACATGAAACGCGATGAAATAGATGAAACATTAGAACTACTGAAAGAGCCAGATTCAGCATACGTTATGTTTGCGGTTCAAGGCGGTGTGTTTTCAGAAGGCGTTGACTATGCCGGTGAGATGATTATCGGTGCATTTGTTGTGGGTCCGCCTCTGCCTAATTTTGATTTAGAACGCGAATCTATGCGTGGATATTATGAAGAGCAATATCAAGCCGGTTTTGATTTTGCGTATGTATATCCCGCCATGGCCAAAGCGATCCAGTCGGCCGGCCGTGTGATCCGTTCTGAAAATGACAAAGGTATTATCATTTTAATGGACAATCGGTTTATTCAGCCCAGCTTCGCCAAATCAATGCCGCAAGATTGGTTTGAAGTTAATCCTCGCGAAGCCGTCTCCGACAAAATTCTAAATGACATTTCTGAATTTTGGGACTCAGTAAAGGGCACAACACCAGGCCAATAAAGGCGCGACTTGGGCATTAATTATAGTCCTAGCTGTGCTCGCTGCACTTGCACTTATTGGATACACTGGCACGATCGGTGCTTAGTAGTTCATCGATGTCTCTAGTCTTTGTTTTAACTGTTTTGCGGGGGCCGCAATTAGAGAAATTACATTAGCGTTCTATTATTAGACAGGGGTTGTTGTGAAAGAGCTTATCGTATTTCTGATTTTGGGTTTAATTTTAAATTCATGCAATGATAAAAAGCAGGATAATTCTCCCAAAATAATCACCACTATTTCCGATGATTTTATAAATAATGAAATAGCGACCACGCAGGCGCTGACTGCGGCGGGCGTACAATACCAAGAATCACGTCGTTCATTCAGCAACCAAAACCTAAGCCCTGCTTGCGATGCAACTCAGATTGCGGCGATTAAGGATGCAGAAAGCATCATGAGCTCGATGGAATCTAAGCTGGCGCCACAAGCGGATTTATATCGTGAACGTGCTCTTGATTTTTACCGCCGTGTTAGCGATAAGAAAAAAAACTTAGCCGAAATCAGTACTCGTTTAAAATCGTATTGTGAACTTGACCATAAAAGCATTAGTGACTGCATCGGTGGAAAAACACCGGTGGCACTACATATTAATAAAAATGTATCAGGTTATTTAGTTGTTCATCCCGTGATTATTCCAAATGAAGTTAAAGGCGTGGGTCTGTATCTAACAGAAAAAGACGTCAGCGATGAAAACTATGTACGTTCTTTAGAAGTGCGCACAGGTGAGACTTTGCAACACTATGCTAAAGTTCTACCAACGCTCGCGACCGTGGAGCATATGGAAAAGTTATTTGCGTGCATCGGCGCCGTAGATCAAAAATCTGAAATCGGTCAGCACATTCGAGCGACTGCTCGCATTTCAATGCAGTTATCACGTAACGAGTGCCTACTATTAAAAGCCCGTCGTGATCTGGAAAAGAAAAAAGAAATCGAAGATAATATTCGCATCGTGACATCCATCACTGCTGATCAAGCCTGGTCGTGCGGTAAATTATTAGACTAAGCAAACACGTCCAATTTTTCGACAGTGAAACGTGAAATTTTAACACGTGCGAAAATTAATTCAGAAAAGCTTCGAACTTTGGAGTATATAGATAGCATTGCCAAGTTTGGATTTGCATTTATGGTGGGGACTATTTTTGCGCACTTGGTAATTTGAAAACTAATTGGGGTTGGTCATGAAAAAATCAATACTATTGCTATTAGCTTTGCTGATCACGCCGTTATTTATCTTTGCAGATTCTGAAACAGAATTTGATGTTACTAAATGTTATGACACCGCTAAATCTAGTGAGGAACTGAATGCGTGTGCTAGCGAAGACTACGCACAGGCCGACCAAAAACTAAATCAGGTTTACACAAAATTAATCGAGCAAATCAAGGGCAACATTAATCCCGATGCCATCGAGCAATCTGATACCGCTATTGAAACCTTGAATCGTCTTGTGGCATCTGAAAAAGCCTGGATATTGTATCGTGATACTCAGTGTAATTTCGAAGGTACCGTTATGATTGGTGGTGAAGGAGAAAGCGTTGTTATCACTGGCTGCCTATCTCGCCTAACAAAAGAACGAGCCAAAATTTTGGAAGAATCTATTATTCAGCCAAAGATTGAATACTAAATATTTAAATCAGACACACCAAAATCAGAGCGACACCCACTGCAAAAGAAATCAGTGTAGTGTTGCGATATGGTTTAACCGTCCATGCCAACCACAAACCAGACAATGTCGTCAGAATTAACGCTAAACCAAAAGCCGTCTCAAACCATCTCATCATACGTGGGCCATGGCCCTTATGTAACTCGATCATTCGCTTCAACAGATTAGGCTCAATTTTATATACAATCAGCTCGTTATCGTTTGCCTTTGCAGCCATAAAATGAGTGCGCGTTGTCGGCCGCATGATAAAATCAGTTTTAGTCGACCGAATATATTCAAAATCTGAATTCATTCCTTTACCTTCTAAATGACGACGAAAGAATGTTTCCTGTGCCGCTTCATCTTCCGGTACAGGTTCGTTAATTCGAAAGATTTCCGTTTTCGTCTGATCTCCCTGATAACCTAACAGGTAGAGTGCGCCTGTAAACGGCATCATGAGCATGAGTGGCATAAACAGCGCGGCTAGAACTAAATGAATATTGATCAATATTTTTCGTGAAATCATTACCACTCACTATCTAACTCTTTCTCGATACGCAACGCCTAAGTCGTGACACATTGTGAATGAAAACAAAATGAAATAAAAAACTCCTCGAACACGCAAAATAAAGATATGAATAATAAAAGGAAAGGTTCTATTGAACACACTTTATAAAGTAGTCTTTGTAGCTCTATTAACAATTGGCATTACAGTTGCCTCACCCTGCAGAGACCTCACGAATTCAGTTGAAAAAATGATTTGCAGCAGTGCAGATCTTACTCTACTTCAGGAAAAATTAGATTTCACTTTTAACGAGGTCATCAAAAAATCGAAAATAGCGCAAATCGAACGTTTAAAACGCGAACATGTAAAATGGCGAACCAAACGCAATCAATGTGAAACCTCAGACTGCATCCATAATCATATTATGAATCGCATGACCGCACTCGATCACTACTTAAAAACAAGATCAAAATGAACAGAATAGTTTAAGAACAGCCATAGCTTCCTTTGCTTGCACAGAAAGCTCATTTGGATTTGGCTTGGTATTGTCACGATCTTCGATACGAATACGATGATCGACTTTCTCACACTCAACCTTCGATACTTTTTCTTTCGTCATCTCAAAAATAGGTTCTAACGAAAAGAAAAGCTTATTCACCTGATCTTCCTCTTTAGTACCTTCTTGTGGTGAACCAGCTTCGTAGCTTTTCATCGTTACCTGCAGTAAATCTTCTAACTTTTTAAGTTCAGATCTCTTACCTTCCAGGGTACCTTGCGAGGCAATCTTTTTTCTAACTCCCTCTGATTCCTTTAGTAACTCGGGAAGCGTCATGGTCTTAGCTGCACACATAAGGGACGTTAATAAAACAATCAAATAGGTGCTACGCATGTTTCACCTTCAAGTTCGGCTGGCTCCATTTCATATTTTTTGCACTCTTTGCCTTCGTTTGCCCAGCCTTTTCGAATACAGGTAACTTCTTTCATTTTTCTTTTAATCGCACCTAGATAGACACTATTAGCCCGAATTTTCTTTTTAAGTTCACCTATATTGGTTTTATTACTCACGCGATATTTTTTAAGCAATCCACGAGCATGATTAATACCCTCTGCACCGTAGGCTATCGATGTTAAGTCATTCATCAATCCTTCATCATTCATCAAATTTGGGGCCTGACGTTTCAGTATCGGAACCAAATACTTATCCCTCATCGTTAAATAGTAACCAATCGAGTACATTAAATTCCTGGCTAATCCATCTCCGGGACTTAACCACATACAACGATTGGCCGCCGAGGTTGAGGGTGCTTTTTTTAAATCTTGGGCCGCAACGTCTTTGAACCCGCTGCAGGAAGATTCGGCGCTGTTCGCAATATGTTCTAGAACATAGCGACCCTTGCCTAAGCTCTTGTCATGCATTTCCTTAACGGCGATAGATGTCAGCTGCGCCATCCCTACGCCACCATTTGAGGCCACAGAAATATTAAAAGCAGATTCATTGTTAATTTTTCTAAATACAGTTTTACTATCGACCTTACCGACACCGGACAGACATTGAATCGCTGAATTCACTGCATAGTGAACATAGTCCGTCATGTTTTGATCGACACACTGAGCGGTATCACCGCCGGCTTGGCCATAGTATCTTGGAACGATTTGCTTGCTCGCCTTTTCACCACTTTTTCCTTCGTAATCGCAAATGTAGCCCTTGTTTCCAGGATTCCGCTTCATGGCCGCAACGATACACTCTTTCTTAATCATATCCGATTTATTTCGAGGGGGCGTGTAGATGGCCGGTAAGAAACCCAAATCTCTATCGTACGCACTAACATTCTCTGGCAATAATTTTTTAAACGAACCCTCTTCGCTTAGATAACTTGCGATCTGGGTCATATCCATTTTTTGGTCAACTACGTTCTCTGCGTAACACGAACTCACCTGCGAATGCGATAGAGATGAGTCTTTTCCCATTCCAAACGAGTAGGCTAAATAGCTCATACCTAAAGGTTCCCAACACTGATTGAACGATGTCTGAAGTGCGACATTATTAGAACTGGCTTTGTTCAAACAGGCTTGCGATGAAGCCGTCACAGGCGACGCCTGGACCAGGTTCAAAAGAAGCATGAGGATGAGTGGTAGCAATACCTTTGCGGAATTCAACATCAACATTTACTCTACGGCAAGTTTTCGAATTCACTAAAGATCTATATTACAATTTCATTTTGAGACGGAATAAATACCGAGTAAAACAATCTTAGGTTACATCCGTCAGGACCAAGAACAAGTCAGAGTAAAATAGAAAGTGGTCTGGCCTGGTATTCTGCTGAGTTAAACGATGAAGCGTTTGAATAAAATGTTTCTGCGCAGCACCTGCAATTTCCAAAGAGGCACTGTCTAGACCGAGAATCAAAGACTGGCAGACCCGATTAGGCACCTGCACGCCGCCTTGCGCCTGCATCGCTTTAAAAATCCGACTAGAAATTGACTGAACAACAGGGATCATGTCGTCGTGTTTTCTAATGATCGTTTCTTTTAAAATAGAAATCGTTCCATTTTCTTCCCGCACGTAACCATGCATTTCAAAATCAGAAACAATACGCAGCACCTGCGCTGGATCGATCCCCAGCTGCTGAGTAAAACGAAGTACACGTTCAAGTTTATCTTCACGTCGAATTAAGCCATATACGAGCAGATGCTCTGGTGTTCTTATATATAGGTCACGTTCATTGTCTTCGGTAAACGTGTCGCGATTATAATGCTGTTGAATATATTCGTAAGCCGCAATTTTCGCGACTTTCTCTTCTGATGATTTATACTGCACTAATTTTTCGGCATAATCCAGTTCGTCTCCAAGAAAACCTAACTTTGAAAATACATCGCGTCCCGTAGCTGGGCTTAGTAGTTTATTCCCCCGCAAAACATCCGACACAAAGCCCGCAGAGAGGTCTAAATCGCGAGAATAGGCGCGCAGTGAATAACTATGATTTGAACTCGTTCGCGCTAAAAAATCGTCGTTCAGCAAAATTCGGTAATCAAGGTAATTGTATGCGCTTTCAATTTTTTTATTCAAACCCATTACTTGTATCTATTAGGATTTATAGCCGGAAATTTCAAGAAAGAGTTTTGCAAATTTAATTTCTTCTGCGTTTCGATATTAAGCCGATACGGAAAAAAGCCCCGTTTTCGTCCTTCTTCTAGCAAATAATCATAGTAGGCAACTGCTCGGTGCGCTTCATCCTCATTTTTTTTATTAAACAAAATAGGCACGGTTGAATCAAAACACAAGTCGTCAATTGTTGATAACGTAATCAACGGATTAATATTATATTTCAATGAACTTTCACGTACAAATTTGACGTACTCAAGAACGACATCTGGTTTCATCTCCACCAGTGGTGAATACCAAATCAATCCACAGTCATCACGGCTAGGATCCAGTTGATCTTGCGTCACAAGTTCTTTGTTTTCATTTTTCCAGTAGGCTAATTTTAGGGCCACGTTATTCGGCGTACCTAACAAAACTTCATATGCTTGCGCCATCGTGTGCAACGCCTGCCCTAATACTTTTAGGCCCAGTCGGTAGAATGTTTTTTCTAGAAGGTAAAACAGGTATTTATTTGAGGTATTAAAATACAAACTTCGTTTTTTTATAGATCTGAAATTATCTTTGATTTCTTTTTTAGCGGCCTTAACTAGAGGCTTTTCCCCGTATAACATACCTACAACAAGCCACGGGGTAAGCTGAAACGCACGCGCATAGCAATCAATTTCATCACAAGACAAAGGCTCGCCTTTTTTTACCTTTTCCAATGGGTAATCAATCAGCATACTGAGGCTGCGTTCAGTATTTATTAAATTAATACCACCAACGATAGTTCCTAATTGCCGTTTTGTTTTTTTAATGGCGTCGACGACTGAAGCCAGATCATATTCTTCTTCAATATTGAAATAAAACATTTCTACGTAAGATGGTTTCGCGGCTAACCGAATCGTCATTTCAGTAACGATTCCTATGCCTGACTGAGTAAATAGTCCGTCGTAATAGGGGCCCAGACCGTATTTAAAAAGCTTATCTAATTTTTCCAAACCTAAGTTGTGCAACGAACGCCTATACACATCACCATTTTCAAGAAGAGCAGCTAGTGAAATCACGGCTCCAAAATGATCCGCATTTGGCGTGATACCATATCCGCGTTCAAGTGCATTTCCCATAACAGATGTGTTGGGACCGCCACCATGAACGGGAGCTAACCATTGCCCACCCTGCTCTTTTAAATATCGAGCCAACTCGCCATACGAAACTCCGGGCTCGATCGTTATCGTTCCATGATACGAATCAAAATTCAAAATTTGTCGACACTGACTTAAATCAATAACTAAATCGCTGCCGTCATTTGGCACTTGGCAGCCATACCCCCAATTTTTACCGCGAGAAAAAACAGAAATCGCCTTGTATTTCCTATGAATGTCTGGAAAATCACGAACTAGCTGCGCAATCGAAGTCGGCTGAAAAACTGCACTCCGCGTGTCTTTCGTACCTAGAGTCGTCTTTAAATTTTTTATCTCTGTTTCGAACATATCCATCGTTAGTCTCAACTTTCAAAGACAACGATATTCAATATTAAAAACGATGTTAAGGATCGAGTGGACTGAGCGCGATAAAAGCGTTCTCAAGTGTTTTCTAGCTAGATCTGCTTTTAGCAGTTATTCTAAAATGTTTTCATCCACTCGAACATACGATAATGTTCATCATTCATTTTAAGTTTTTTGTACACCGCTTGAGCCGCAGTGTTCGTGTTATCCACGTACAATCTAATTCCACGAATGTTTTCATTCGCCTTCGCTAAATCTTGAACATAAGAATACATTTTAGAAAACAATCCTCGCCCACGATACTCGGGCTTAAAATATAGGCTATGTAACCACCACACAGTTCCGTTGCGCCAATCACTCCATTCGGTAGTTAATAACAACGAACCTATGACGTCAGCGCCACAAACACACACATGATACTGACCGCGTTCTGAATTTTCAAAAACGGCGTGTACGCCCTTTTGCAACGTCGTTTCATCTAGTTTCAATTTTTCTGTTTCCCAGGCCATCGCTTGTTGAAAGGACTGAATTGAAGGTGCATCTGCGAGCACGGCTTTACGATAGGACACCATAAGTTCCGACATTTACAATAGTCCTGAAAAGATGCTCTTTGATTGACTACGAACTGGATCCAAAACTATTTGCCGAGTAAGTCGTAACAAAGGCCCCGTCATAAACGTAGTAACAAATGTCATCAGAACCAGCATCGCAAATAGTGTCGGCGATAGAATACCGACAGTTAAGCCTATATTAAGGACAATGAGCTCAACTAAACCACGCGTATTCATCAAAATACCTATTGTAGCCGCGTCCTTAGTTGCACTACCAGAAATCTTTGCTCCGATGAAGGCTCCACCAAATTTACCTAAAATGGCTAGTCCAATAATCCCAATACAGATTACCCAATCCGGAGCTGATGACAATAACCCAAGCTGAGTCTTCACGCCCATCAAAGCAAAGAATGCAGGTAGAAATAAAATCGCTACGAAGTCTTGAAGTTTATCCGTAATTTCACGGGCTACTAAACTATCATGAGGAATGATGGCACCGAACAAGAACGCACCAAAAAAAGCGTGAATACCAATCAAATCAGTGAGTGCCGCAGAACCCAAGGCGCCCAACACAGCGAAAGCTAATAAAGCTTGTGGAAGACGCTCTACGGATTTTTCCAATCGGGGAATAAGGCGTTCAATGTATGGTCGTGCAACCACTATCATGAAGCCGATATAAAGTACCGTTAGAAGAATGGTCCAACCAGCTCCCGATAGCGACGATTTCATAATGCCCGTCACAACGGCTACTAAACACCAAGCCGTGATGTCATCAATCGCGGCACACGTGAGCGCCAAATCACCCAACGGCGTTTTGTGCATATTTGAATCCATTAGGATACGCGCGAGCACAGGAAATGCCGTAATCGACAAGGACACTCCGATAAACAAAGAAAACTCTAATTGACCAACACCTGCGGGTGCATATCCAGAATAGATTTGCAGGGCCAAGCCAACACCTAAAACAAACGGAAGAATAATACTGGCTTGAGAAATAAAGACTGCAGAACGCGCCGATTTTTTTAGTCGATGCAAATCAATTTCTAAGCCCATCACAAATAAATAAAGTGCAATTCCGATTTCAGCGACATGCCTTAAGAACACCATTGCATCAGCATGAAAAACAACACTCATGTAATCAGGAAAGAAATACCCTAATACCGATGGACCCAATACAATTCCGCCTAAAACCTCGCCCATCACCGAAGGTTGTTTCAGACACCGAAAAACAAAACCAAAAAAACGAGCGACCGCAATTACGACTAATAAAGTTAAAAAACTTGGCATCAAATGTGGCATGAGAAAAAGGCTAAAATGCGACTAAAAGGATGTCACGCCTTAATTTGTCACAAAATAATCAAGAACACGATGTACTATAAACAAATCATCGCCGAAATCGAGTGGATCTTCCGGTAGATACAAGGGATCTTCTTCAGAGCCTTTATGCATTTTAATTAACTTCGCTTGAGCTGTTTTCCAGTACCGTTCTTGCCATTGCGGATTAGTAATACGGGTAAATAATTCGCTAAGCTCGAGACTACGTTCAGTGACGGCTTGATTGATGCCCTTCTGCCCCGGGAATACATAGTTCAATGCTGGTAATATATCCTCTGGATTTATCATCTCTAAGACGTAATACGTCGCTAAAAAAAGTGCGACGTAATAGTCTCTATTTTGTTTGTGACTACGTTTGATCCAAGGTCCGCGACCGCCTGATCGATAAATCACTTTCATTTCTTCAAATAGGGCGGAATTTTTTCGCCCCAATTCATCACCCAAAGCTAAATCCAATATCACGACTAAGCTTTCAGCAAAATTTAAGTAACGACGAACATCCGGCTGCTCTTTGGGGGCCGGCGGAAGCATACGCCAAACAATGCGATGATTTTGCTCGTGAAAAACAGAAATTTCGGAAAACCGACCTAAGGCTTCGACTTCATTTTCGGGATCAGCGACATCTTGAGAATTTTTCACAAACCAAATCATTTCAGATTCCGTGGGCGAATAATCGATACTATCTGCAAATAAGTCCTGAGCGCTTAACGAACGCATCGTCGAACACAGACGTGGATTAAAATGGCCGCCTAACTTTAAATACTCTTTGCGACTTTTTAAATAGAGAGGGCTCATCGACAATAGCTGAGCATCAAACGGGAATTCAAAAAGCACCCATTTACCGATTGTTTTTGAAACTGGTAATCCATATAGAGTCTTAGCTTTTTTTATAAATGTCTTTGTATCCACCTAATCAGTAATGCCCCGTCTGTATATGTTTTGCAAAGCCTAATTTGGTTTTGGAATATCGACATAAGTTACTTGCTCCTACCAAACACTTCAGTTATTTTTTAACCATGAATACGGAATTATGGGGATTTGCCGATCCAATCAGCAGCTGGTCGCATTTTTTTGCCGCCTTCGCCGGTTTAATTGGAACTTATTTTTTAGTTAAGCGTGGCCAGGGCAATGGCTGGAGAGTATTTGCTCTGTGCGTGTATAGTTTTACCGTTGTCTTTCTGTTTTCTATGAGCGCTGTATTTCATTTGTTGCCACGTGAAACATTAGGGCGTCATGTTTTAGTCCGTCTCGATCACGCGGGTATCTGGTGTCTAATCGCCGGCACGTTTACACCCATTCATTCGATATTGTTTCGCGGTGCTTGGCGCTGGTTAGCTTTACTTTTTATTTGGGTGGTGGCGATTACTGGTCTTGTACTGGAAGTTGTTTTCTTCACCAGCTTTCCAGAATGGTTAGCTCTTACTTTCTTTTTAGGTTTAGGCTGGATTGGCTTTCTAACTCGCTATCGATTTCTTCAATGTTATCCGGCGCAAAGTTCGAGACTGATTATGTATGGCGCGATCGCTTATACTTTTGGAGCCATCGTTGATTTCAAACGCTGGTTTATTATTTGGCCTACCTACTTTGGCTCTCATGAGTTTTTTCATATTATGATTATCTTAGGAGCGGCCTCTCACTGGGCATTTATCTATAAATGGGCGAATCATCCTGTGTCAGATCGCTTTATTTGCGACATCCGTATTCTATCCAATGGATGGTACATACTATCGTCACCGAATGATTTGATTTCTTTAAAGTCGGAATCACTAGAAGACTTAAAACAAAAAGCAAAGGAAGCGATTTACAACCGCTTCCATCACGCCTTTCATTTTGAAATTATTTTTAGATATTTCAATGAAGAACACTTAATCTTTGACCGAAAAAAATAACCGTTACCTGCCCGTTGCTAAAGGCGCTGGCACAATGGATGTAGAGGTACTTGGCAAAGAACCCAAACTTGTCCCTAGCGATCCTAAGCTCGTTGTGCCACCTAAATAGCTGGTTGAACTTCCCAGTGTGCTTGTTCCATACTGTATCGCTTGTATTCTTTGGATTACGCCCATCAATTCAGATTGCAAACCCGAAATCGCTTTCTGTCTTTGCATAGCATTTTCATAGGCACGCATTTGCGATTGCAACAACTGTTGTTGCTGCTGCATCTGAAGTTGCAACATCTGCTGTTGCATTCCCGAATCTAAACCACCAGTTAATCCCGATAGTCCGCTCAGACCATTGAGACCACTTAAACCCAGCATTCCCGATAATCCAGCGCCGCCAGCTAAGCCGTAATTATTTCCACCCAGCAAAGACGCATACGGATTCATCAACGAATTTCCCAAACTATTTCCAATTCCTAATTGTCCCGCTAGTAGTTGTTGTGGGTATACGCCTAAGCCTGTGTTGCTTAAACCCCAAGGCCCATTCATACCCCAGTTACCCAAGCCTTGATTGTACATGCCTCCGCCCATTTGATTTCCAAGGGCCCACTGAGGCGTACCAAAAGCGCCGCCAATTTGACCGGAGCCACTCAGAGCCGCGTACGGTCCCATCGCGCCGCCCATTCCAGAGTTACCACCTGAATTTCCCGAACAGCCAAAACTACCCTGCCCTAGACCTGCGCCAATCGCGCCAATGATGTTCGGTGTGGCCGCCATAAATGGTGATGTCATCGGCAACTGCGTAGGAAAGCCCAAGTTCGCATTACTGTCTGCCATGCTGGAATAGAATTTTTTTGTCGAAGAGTACGCTAACAAAGCCATAACGGAGTTACCTAAAACACCGCTCCAATTAGGTTGTCCCGATTGAAAGCTGGTTGAATTTCCTTGGCCTTGTGACTGTGCTAAACATTCTGTACAAATTCCGCCTTCGCGAATGTCTTCGAGTCTTTGTTTACGAGCTTCCGTTTGCTCTTCTTTCATTGTTTTTTGTAATTCAGGAATTTGCGCCTGGGCCGCCTTGATGGCTTCCTGTTTAACTTCGATTTCGCGTTTTACGTTTCTGATATTCTTAAAAGCGCGTGGATAGTTTACAATCGCCGCTTGGCATTCGGCGCGATTCACTTTAACGCCATTCAGAATATAATTTTTCTGACAAATCGCTGATTTAAGCATTCCTTTTGGGTTATTTTGCCTATCGCATACATCGGCCCATTCTTTGTTTAACCTGGTCGGTTCGATCGTCATATCTTCTGCCGCGACGTCGCCGGACTCATCATCATTAATAGATGTTGATTTACGTTGTTTGTCCGATGATGATGGTGGCGCTCCACGACGGGGTGGTTCAGAATCAGGCTTGCGACCTATAACGGCGCCTTCAACATTTACTGCCGACGATCCCGATTTATTTTCACCGACGGCGGTCGTTGATTGTCCACTGTAGTCCGTACACCTGTGCTGATTGTCAAAATGAGACTTAATAAAAGTATAAGCATCAGAGTCAAAGTTTCCTCGCAAGGTAGAATCGTGCTTTCTGAGCTCGGTTTGTTCTTTAGAAAGTTCCCGTTTTAGCTGAGCAACTTCTTTTTTCCACTCGGCCATTTGTTTCTTCAGTTCATCAATTTCATCTTTATAGCTAGATGATTCTTCGGCTTGCGAAACTTGATAGCCACAACCAGAAAGACCGCCTTGTAATCCATAACCCCAGTATGACTGAGCCTGAATCTGCAGCGCTGATGTGAGTATAGCGATAACTAAAATTTTTGATGTTTTCACGTTATTTCCTATTTTGAATAAGAAGCTACTGCATTCGAAACTACGGGCGGAAATGAATACATATATTTAGCACACAGTGCCCCCATCTCGCGCTGATCCGCGTGAAGAACATCATAGTTGATCGAAATATCTAACTGCGCTGCGGTTTTTGTTAATGCCGCCATAGCTTGCTGTAAATTATTTTGAGCTTTTTCAGCGTCTTCTTTGGTCGAGGTGCTGCTGGCTAACGTGTGGTCAACTTCAAGCATCGCTTTTTTTACGTTCGCTTCATCCTGGGTACGAATTTGTGTGTTCTTAAAAACGATATCTTTAATTGCGGATATTTGTTCCATTGTTAAGTTCACTTTTACACACGGATGTTCTGCCGCTGAATGAGCGACTATATTAAATTCGCCATTTTCAAGGGACATTGCCGTCGCGGCAAAAAAAGATATCGCAAGTACAGTCATCAGTTTTCTCACAGCTACCTCCAAAAGTAGTGGGGTTCCTCCTCAGCGTGACAGGCAATTGTGGAGAGAACGTGGAAAGCCTTCGAAATTATTTTTTCGTCTCAAAAGGATATTCCATAATCCTTACTTATTTATTTGTGATTCTAGGCTCACAACACAAGGGCGATGTCCCTTAAAGGAGTTAGAGTATGAAATGGATTGTATACGTAACAGTGATGATGTCGATGTTACCAGCGTTCGCACAATTCGATCAAGGTGACGGCCAACAACAACGTCGTCACGGCGGTCGACATGGCGGCGGTGGCCAACACCGTGAACTTACTGATGAGCAAAAACAATGTTTATCCGGAATTTTAGGTGAGCCTGGTCAAGGTGATCGCCCGTCTCGTGAAGCCATGGAAAATGCGTTTCAAGAATGCAATGTTTCGAGCCATCAAAACAGTAATCAAAATGGGCAACCCCAAGGCCCGCGACCTAACTTAACAGAAGAACAAATTAACTGCTTGGAAGGAAAAATTGGTAAGCCCGGCGAAGGGGAACGTCCATCCGAAGACGCCTTCAAACAGGCCCACGCTGAGTGCGGCATCGAACTACCGGAACGAGCGAGCGAAAATCAGTAGATAAATCTAGGGTCCCCAGTATCTTGGGGGACCCATCCTTGCATTCTTCTGCACGACTAGAAAACAATCGGGTTACATGTCCACGATTTTACCAGGACCAAGCGAGCCGTACCTTTGCATTTGAACTACTGCAATCAACGGAACTTGACGGCACAGTGGGCAGTTCAAATCGATCTCAGCCTATACACAAAGCTAGGAACAGAAGCCACCACCCCAAAGACGAATGCCTTAGCAAGATCCAAACTTGAAATAGGACTTAAATGAAAGATCTGTCTAAAAATGTCTAGATTACATAGAGCAAATGGTAGTATCGCAAGAACCGCAATAATGACGATGACTTTTAATGAACGATAATTCGGCCAAGCTTCAACAATAGTAAAACCTATATTTCCATAGAGAACAGTGACCAAGGCCAAACTCCTCATGTGATTAAAATCTGCATGCTCATTCATATTCATCAGCGGTAATAAACTTAAAATGCTCAACAGCACGCCCGATACACCGGCCGTAACTGCGGTCGATGTGGGAATCAAAGAT
>DDTZ01000111.1:38230-43967 GCA_002344565.1 Bdellovibrionaceae bacterium UBA2351
CAAACTCCTCATGTGATTAAAATCCGAATGTTCATTCCTATTCATCAGAGGTAATAAACTTAAAATGCTCAAAAGCACGCCCGATACACCGGCCGTAACCGCGGTCGATGTGGGAATCAAAGATCGACTCGCGTGATGAGTTTGCGATTTTAAATTTTCAAAGGCAAATGCAGATATAGGATGAACAATTAATTCTAATAAAATGATATGAACAGGCAACATCAATTGACTCAAACCCAGCAATGGTGGAATAAAGGCCAGAAGGACTACCGGAATATGAAACGCAATCAAATACGAAAAACTTCGGCGTAAATTTGAAAATATATTTCGCCCTTCAAGAATAGCTTGAACGATCCCATTAAAATCATTTTTTAAAAGAATCATTTTTGCCGTCGAGCGTGCGACGTCGGTTGCATTTTCGCCCATACTGACACCGATATCGGCCAGCTTTAAAGCCGGCGAATCATTGACTCCGTCCCCTGTCATCGCAACGACCTTGTTGTGACTTTTAAGAGTTTTCACCATTTCATATTTTTGTTCCGGCGTCACCCGCGCAAAAATCGCGCCTTGCACATAGGCGCGCGATCGTTTTTCTTCGTCCATTTCTAACAGCTGCGAGCCGCTGAAAATGGAATTTTCACCATGTGATATTTCAAGTTCATCGGCAATCGCATGGGCCGTTAAAAGATGATCTCCGGTGAGCATTTTTATTTCGATTCCGGCATTCTGGCAATCTGCAATCGCTTGCTTTGCCGAACTACGAACCGGATCACTAAAAACCAGCAGGCCGATGAAGCGTGCGTTTTTTTCATCTTCGGCTCTGTTTCCTGAAAACTGTCTTTTACTTGTCGCTAGTCCAAGAATTCGTTTTCCTTCAGACGCTAAACGAGTCACCGAATCTAAAATTTTTCGTCTTTCGATTTCATCTACCGTGCAATGTTCAAGGACGCCTTCAACAGCACCTTTCATTGCCAGCACCGATTCGCCGTTTTTATCCGACCAAATATGAGTCATATGTTTACCTTGCGGCTCGAATGGATAATCATAGGTCAGCGTCCATTTGTCTTTGACGCGTTTTGCATCAGTAATTTTTTCGAATATCGCAGTCTCCATAGAATCTACAGGCGTGGGCTCGCACGCTAGCAGCGCCATTAGATTTCGTTCCTCTGAATTTAGTGAACCAAAAGGAACAACCTCTACCAGACTAAAACGACCTTCCGTTAACGTTCCTGTTTTATCGGTACAAATGACATCCACGTTTCCAAGCGCCTCGACGCTGGGAAGTGTTTTCACCAGCACGCCATGTTTGGACAAGCGATACGCACCCATACTCAGATACAACGTAAACACCAGAGGAAATTCTTCTGGAACCGCGGCCATTCCAAATGTTAAGGCTGTGATCAACGATTTAAGTACATTCGAACCACGCGCATATTCCATCCAGAATAACAGGATCACAAGTCCTGCCGCTAGGATCACTATTTTTTTAACCAGTGCATAGACTTTGACTTGCAGGGGTGATTCCTGACCTTTTGTTTCGGCCAGCAGATGACTAATTTGGCCAAACTTTGTTTGCTTTCCCGTTTTGTCAATCCGCCCGAATCCCCGTCCGTTTAGAATTGAAGTTCCCGCAAAAAAATCAGCATCGATGTCTTTTTCGATCGGAAGCGATTCCCCCGTCAGGGCTGATTCATTAATTGATAAATTATGACTTTCGATAATTTTTCCATCCGCAGGCAGAGACTGTCCTTCTTCGAACGCGATAATATCGCCGGGAACAATCAGCTGAACGGGAATGTCCTTAAGCACACCATCACGAAGAATCTTTGCCGTTGTTTGCAAGTTCGACTTTAAAGCCTTCAGCGCTTTTTCAGATTTGAGTTCTAAATACACATCGACGGCAGTGACGGGAATATAGGCTATAAGAATAATGATCGCATCCGTCCGATCACCTGTCAGAAAATACAGCGCCGAAAGACCAAGCATCATCAAACCCATCGGATCGGAAAGAATCTTTAGAAACTGTTTAAGCTGAGTAAAGGCAGAGCCCGCCACAAGTTCATTTCGTCCATGGATGCGTAAAAGTTTTTGAGCGTGTTCGGTTGTAAGACCTTGTAGATTTTGAGTACTCATCTTTTTATTAAATGCCGTTTTCTGAGAAATAACAAAGGACGCATCAGCATAACCGGATGCGTCCTTTGTCTGTATTTATTTAGCTTTTACAATCGCGCCATCCACCGGGTTAAAATAGATTTCAACTTTCTTACCGTCCTTGTCCGTGCCGTAAATTTCATAGCAGGTGCCGGGCTGCTTAAATTTTGATATTTTATACCCATCGGCTTCGACTTTCTTTTTAAAATCAGCCTCTGACATCCATTTAGCCTTGGGTTCATCGGTGCAGTTTTTCTTTGCCTGGGCGGCCGTAGCCAGACCTAAAAGCACTAAAATCAGTAGAGTTTGTTTCATTTTGTATCTCCTATTGAACGGGGTGATTCCCATTTCTTTACTTTGAGTATGCGAAATAGTCTGACTTTGTGAATCGGCCAAATAGCCTAAGTGCCCGTAATTTCGTCCCATATACCGTTTAGCCAATGGACGAATGGGCCTATTAGACACAAACTGTTCAATAGGAGGCTCACTATGAGATCAACTTTAGTTTATGACATACCGACCCGACTGTTCCACTGGCTGTTTTCCGGGCTTTTTTTGCTTTCGTTTAGTATCGCTAAAACCGTCGACGACGAGTCCTTAGTTTTTAGCTACCATATGCTGTCCGGCCTGCTTTTGGGTGGCTTAGTTCTGTGGCGTCTAATTTGGGGTGTTATAGGCTCGCCGCACGCACGGTTTTCTGGATTTAGCTTAAACCCGCTGCATTTAAAGGACTATTTTTTAGGAATTGCGTCGGGCTCAAAAAAGCGCTGGCTGGGACATAACCCCGCATCCAGCTGGGCTGCGATAACAATGTTTTCACTCGCTTTCGGACTTGCTGGGACCGGTTACCTGATGAGCACAGGCAACAAAGAAGCGTTTGAGGACATTCACGAATTCATGGCCAATGCATTTATCGTAATCACCGTACTTCATATTGCCGGAGTTGTAATTCATTCGATGCGACACCGGGATGCAATAGCATTGAGCATGATTGACGGTAAAAAAGAATCGTCCGAACCCGCAACAGCAATCCCATCATCGCGAGGACTTGCTGCGATCGTATTAATCGCCCTAGTGATGTCTTCAGGACTTTATCTCTTCAAAAACTTTGATACGCAAACGCGAACTCTGAGTCTGCTTGGTCAAACTCTTCAGTTAGGAGAAGTCGAGAATGAGAACGCAAATGAACATGAAAATGAAAACGAAAATGACTAAACTCATGACGACGATCCGTTTTTAAGATATAGATTGAAACATGACTCGCCACGAACGGATCGTTATCATTACTGTCTTAGCCATTATGGCCGTCATGGTGGGCTTTGACTTATTTACCGACTCTCAAGAAGGCGTCGAGCTTTGGCATGTCTTGGTCGAAGGCGGTGCGGGCTTGGCTGCCCTTTTTGGTATTTTCTATTTCATGAAGGATTCGTTTAATCTAAAGCACAAGCTCACAGATTCCCTGAATGAAAATGTTAAACTAAAACAAGAAGCCAGCAATTGGAAAACAGAAGCTCAAAAATATATCGAAGGCTTGTCGCAATCTATTGATCAGCAATTAACAAAATGGAATTTAACTGCAGCGGAAAAAGAAGTCGCCTTGCTGTTATTAAAAGGACTTTCCCTAAAAGAAATTGCAGATATTCGTAGCACCACAGAAAAAACAGCACGCGTACAATCTATTGCGATTTATTCTAAATCTGGGCTATCGGGCCGATCAGAACTGGCCGCATTTTTTCTAGAAGACTTGCTGCAGCCGCAAGGCAAATAGAATCTAGTTTTCAGGGTAAAAGTAAATTTTAATATTTGTTAAGTTTGTACCGTTTTGAAAAACACAACTTTGTAAAGGTCGCGATTCATTTCCTTGGTAAACTCCAATATGAGGGTAATATAAACAATCTTCATTGCTTTCGCATAAACCATTGTCATTACCAGCAAAATCTCCGAAAATTTCCATTGCATTGTACAATGCATAGCTAAAATAAATTTCAATTTCTTCGTCACCATGTACTGAAGCCGGGCAGTTAGCACCAGACGTCGGGATACCGTTAGCAAACAATGCTTCCGCAGCTGTATTTTTCAATGAAAAATCAAAAATCTCGCATGTGTTGGTTGTACTACATCGTCCAATACGGTCAGGAATTGATTTCACCCAAACTCGGAATCGATTAGAAAAATTGACCCAATCAGTTATTGAGCTAAATAAGCTCGTTCCAGTGGTATGAGTATTGGCAGAATCCGAAGTAAACCCATTTAAATAGTTACTTGTATCTACATTAGTAATTAAGTTAGCTGTACTTGCGCCTTGATTGGCACAGGCACCATTCGTGAGTCCCGGATTCGGGCCTGTTGTTGTGACATTGCAGTTTGAGTTATTGGCATCCAGTATGAGTTTATTTGACCACACGAGACTAGTAGAATTGCCAGTGATTGAAATGGCGCTGTTTTGATTAGTGCTGACTATATTATTTGACACTATCCAGTTACTTGAATTGTGAGCAATTATTCCTGCACCATTATTTGTTATGTAATTGTTTTCAACTCGACTGCCTGGAGAAAAACTATTTTCACCTAATTCCAAACCAGTCCCAGAGTTATTTGAAATCATGTTACCGCCAATAATAGCAACATCAGTGGTTGTTATACCAACACCACCATTATTTGAAATGATAGAGTTCAGAATAGTGACATCTTGTGATGTGTTGATATCTATACCAATTCCAGCGTTGTTATAAATTTGAGAACTTAAAACTGATTTGAAAAACCCATTTAAGTTCATACCACCCGCTGGCGTGTTGTATACTTTTAATCTATTGAAAATTGAGTACCAGGTACTGGTGGATTGATAAATAGCTCCAATGGATCCACCAGATATATAAATATTATCAAATTTTGAGTAATAACCAAGATCATGTCTAATCGCTGCGACTCCGCTTGTTTGCAAAATACTATCAGTCATTCGCATAAATCCACTTTCAATGTACAATGGATAAGAGCTTGCGTGGGTGGTCGTAATGGATGAGTTATGGATTCGCCAATTTTTTGAGATATTAAATGAAACCTGAGCGGTTCCTAAGTAAACAGCACGCAATCCGAGTGTCATATTAATTTTAGCTTCTAACCATCCCGCTTCCCCACTGCCTGAAATCATACAATTAGTTTGATTGCCGTTTCCAGCAGGCCAAGGCTCACAATCAAGGTTAGTTGAAATAGATGCCGTATTGGAAATAACAGTGGTATCACCCAATGTTACAAGACCTACTTTATTAGCTGTAAAGGCAATTCCACGGGACAGACCCGAGGCTGAAACTGTATAAATAGTTCCACTTGAGTTCAGATTTAAAAATGTATCCATACCACCACTATTGAGCGTAAGAGGCGTGACAGGATTTGCCCACCACGTGTTTGATAGGGGGCTTTCGGCAACGGTGATACCTAATTTTTTAATTGTGACTCTGTTTGATTTAAATGAAGAGGCGTTTAATAGATTACGAAGGCCTTTTCCTTCTTTGAATCGTCTTGAGTAGATAAAAGTATCGGTCCCTTCTTCGTTGCAGTGCCAGTGTGTAGGTGACGGTTTGAAATAGGA